>NZ_JAUBUC010000020.1:0-30456 GCF_036705285.1 Microcoleus sp. B4-C1
GCCCGTCCTTTTTGGACGGGCGGGACGCCCATCCCACAATAACAATTAAAATTGTAAGTTATTTAATTCGCGATCCTGAGCCAGCCTCGATATCACCCGACTCAGAAAAGCGGCATGAGGGGTCAGACCCCTTGTGCTGATAAATCCGTAAGTAATTTACCATGTAACTAACGTTAGACCTGATATCATTTTTCCCAAAAATAGAGGGTTTTGGCTAATATGAAGGCTGTGACCCCTTATTCATGTTATGATTGGCAGCGATCTGTCGCATCAGGACATCCAAGGGCGATCGCAGTAATTCCTGTCTAATGATTGACTAACATCACAAATAACAAATACAGACAACTATTATATATCATGAAAAATAATAATAATTGATCGATTTTAGATTTGAGAATTGAAGCATTGACTTGCGCGAGATAAATTCGGGGGTAAAGTTTCTCGGATACACGTTTTTTCTTATTTCTGGACGGATGAATCACGTGGCGGGTATCCTAGATGCTTGATTTTCAAAACTTTATACTTGAAAGTTTATCATCCTCTATGAAAAGGGTAGCTTAGATTTAGCAACCAAATTAACCAACAATAAGAACCATCCCAAATCTGTCAATTTTGTCATCTACATAAGCACGGAAATCTACCAACATGGAAACTAAAATCTTGAGACAAGCTAGCCATAAAGCAGAGACGGCTAGCCGAAAAAATCTAGCGATTGTGGATTCAAAAGTAGAAAACTACCAAGAGTTGCTCAGGGGAGTGAAAAGCAATACAGAAGTAATCCTGCTCGATAGATTCCGGGATGGAATCGAACAAATTGCCGAAATAACAGCATCAAGGCACAGCCTCAACAGCATTCAAATAGTTGCTCACGGCGCATCAGCATCAGTAGAAATCGGCCAGGCAGAACTCAATATTCACAATATAGAAACCTATTCCAGCCAATTGCAGCAGTGGGGTAAAGCTCTCAACGAAACAGGTAGTATTCTGCTGTTAAGTTGCAACACAGGCGCAGGGGAATCTGGTCTAAAATTCATACAAAAACTCAGCCAAATAACAGGAGCAAATGTTGCAGGTTCCAACAATCTAACAGGGAGTGCAGCATTAGGCGGCGACTGGGAATTAGAAATTACTACAGGACAAATAAATACCGAAATAGCCTTTGAAAAAGAAGTCCTAGAAGGCTATCCATCAGTCCTGGCTACCTTAGCGGCTGAAGAATTTAAAAATCCAACAGCGATCGGGCCTTGGATTTATAATACGGAGGGTTCACCTCCTGGCTTAACCGCAGGCACCGGCCCCGGCGTTATTCCCGGTGTAGTCGGAGGGCCAGTCGATCCACCCGGATCCGGTACTTTGAGATTAACATCAAATCAATTTAACCAAGCAGCTTTTGTAATCTACAACAACCCCATCTCCGCGACTGAGGGTCTGAGAATTACCTTTGATTTCTTTGCCTATAACAGAGGTACTGTCCTTTTTGAACCACGACCACCAGACGATAATACCCCCCTTGGTGCGGATGGGATTAGTTTTTTCCTGATTGACGGAACAGCTACGCCAACAAAAGCGGGAGGCTTTGGCGGCTCTCTCGGCTATGCTCAGAATAATAGTTCCAATCCTGCTCTCTTTTCAACTGGTCTTTCAGGAGGTTATTTAGGTGTCGGATTAGACGAGTTTGGCAATTTTTCCAATCCTACTGCAGGGCGTGTGGGCGGCCCGGGGCAGCGACCTGATGCAGTAGGACTTAGAGGCAGCCAAAGCACAGCTTATAATTTTTTAACTAGCACAGTCGTTCCCGGTGGCATAGACAATCAAGGTACAAGCATTCGCGCTGAAGCTAAAAGAACCGTTCAAATTACCTTATTCCCGACGACTAACCGTCTGACAGTTGCCTTCGACTTGAACAGCAACGACATATTTGATGCGGGCGAAACACTGCTCGATATACCAAATTTGGCAGACATAAACGGAGCAGTGCCGCGTACTTTTAAATTTGGCTTTGCTGCTTCGACAGGGGGAAACACAAACATTCACGAAGTTAACAATGTCATCGTCCAAAGTATAGATCCGCCTACACTCCAAGCCGACGTTTCCATTGTTAAAAAAGGCCCGCTGTTCGCCACACCCAACAGCACCATTACCTATACAATTACCTCCACAAATAACGGGCCAAACAGCGCCGAAAGCGTCCTGATTCAAGATCCCCTGCCTGCAGGCTTAAGTTTCGTCAGCGCCTCCGACCTCGCCACATACAATACCGTAACGAGGACGGTCATCTGGCCGGTGATTCCGACTCTGGCTAACGGTGCTAGCCAAACCCGCACCATCACAGCCACAGTTTCCCCAACAGTCACCGCTCCCTTAACTAACACTGCCTATAGCACATCCAGCACTTTCGACCCAAATCTAGCTAACAACAATAGTTCCCAACCCATCTCTCAAGTCTCAACTACAATTGTTGCTGCTCTTGCCGACGTTGTTACCACCAAAACCGGGACTGCGGCGGCTGCACCGGGTGAAACAGTTACTTACACAATTTCGACAGTCAACAACGGCCCAAGCACAGCCACAAACGTCACCGTTACCGACAGCATTGTTCCCGGTTTAAATATAGTTAGTCTACCCAACGAGGCTGTTTACAATGCAGATACTGGGATTGTCACCTTCCCAGCGATTCCCAGCTTGCCTTCCGGTGCTCCTCCTGCCATTAACACAGTCCGCTTCATCGCACCTGCATCTGCATCTGGCAGCGTCAGCAACACTGCCAGAAATACCTCAGCTACCCCAGATCCTTTTCCTGAGAACAACAACGGTACTGATCCGCTGGCTACAGTCACCACAACTCTGACACCTAGTGCCGACGTTGTTACCACCAAAACCGGGACTGCGGCTGCAGCACCGGGTGAAATAGTTACTTACACAATTTCCACAGTCAACAACGGCCCAAGCACAGCCGAAAACGTCACCATTACTGACAGCATCGTTGGCGGCGTCGTAACAGGAGTCAACGGCGGTGTCTACGATGCCACTACAGGTATTGTCACCTTCGGGCCAGCTACCAGCTTAGCCAGCGGTGCCACCGTCACCAACACAGTCAGCTTCATCGCACCTGCATCCGGCAGCGTCAGCAACACCGCCAGAAGTACCTCAACTACCGCTGACCCGACTCCGGGCAACAACGCATCTACAGTCACCACAACTCTGACACCTAGTGCCGACGTTGTTACCACCAAAACCGGGACTACGGCAGCAGCACCAGGTGAAAGAGTTACTTACATAATTTCGACAGTCAACAACGGCCCAAGCACAGCCGAAAACCTCACAATTACTGACAGCATCGTTGGCGGCGTCGTAACAGGAGTCAACGGCGGTGTCTACGATGCCACTACAGGTATTGTCACCTTCGGGCCAGCTACCAGCTTAGCCAGCGGTGCCACCGTCACCAACACAGTCAGCTTCATCGCACCTGCATCCGGCAGCGTCAGCAACACCGCCAGAAGTACCTCAACTACCGCTGACCCGACTCCGGGCAACAACGCATCTACAGTCACCACAACTCTGACACCTAGTGCCGACGTTGTTACCACCAAAAGCGGGACTGCGGCAGCAGCACCGGGTGAAGTAGTTACTTACACAATTTTGACAGTCAACAACGGCCCAAGCACAGCCGAAAACCTCACAATTACTGACAGCATCGTTGGCGGCGCAACAGGAGTCAACGGCGGTGTCTACGATCCCAATACAGGTATTGTCAGCTTCCCACCAGTTACCAGCTTAGCTAGCGGTGCCACCGTCACCAACACAGTCAGCTTCATCGCACCTGCATCCGGCAGCGTCACCAACACCGCCAGAAGTACCTCAACTACCGCTGACCCCACTCCAGCCAACAACGCATCTACATTCACCACACCTCTGACACCAACTCCAACTCCCACACCAACTACAACTCCCACACCAACTACAACTCCCACACCAACTACAACTCCCACACCAACTACAACTCCCACACCGACTACAAGTCCAACTCCCACACCGACTACAAGTCCAACTCCCACACCGACTACAAGTCCAACTCCCACACCGACTACAACTCCCACACCGACTACAACTCCCACACCGACTACAAGTCCAACTCCCACACCGACTACAAGTCCAACTCCAACTCCCACACCGACTACAAGTCCAACTCCCACACCGACTACAAGTCCAACTCCCACACCGACTACAAGTCCGACTCCAACTCCCACACCGACTACAAGTCCGACTCCCACACCGACTACAAGTCCAACTCCCACACCGACTACAAGTCCAACTCCCACACCGACTACAAGTCCAACTCCGACTCCCACACCGACTCCCACACCGACTCCAACTCCAACTAACAACCAGCCGCCCTTAGCCAACAATGCCAACTCCCGCCTCGCGCCCAACAGCAGCCAGTTAGTCACAGGATTGGGAGGAAGTGACCCCGACGGGTCGATCGCCTCTTACACCATCAACAGCCTGCCTCCTGCAGACCAAGCAGTCCTGTTTTTAGGAGATCCAGCCAACGGTGGCGTACCAGTCACACCCGGCCAAGTCCTGACGCCAGCACAGTTGCAGCAACTATTTTTCCAAGCTACTGGCAACTTTACAGGAGCAAATTTCACCTACAGCGCCACAGACAACAGGGGCGCCACCAGTCCCGCTACCGCTACTGTCGCGGCCATACTTCCAACTGACAACCAACCGCCCTTAGCCAACAATGCCAACTCCCGCCTCGCGCCCAACAGCAGCCAGTTAGTCACAGGATTGGGAGGAAGTGACCCCGACGGGTCGATCGCCTCTTACACCATCAACAGCCTGCCTCCTGCAGACCAAGCAGTCCTGTTTTTAGGAGATCCAGCCAACGGGGGCGTACCAGTCACACCCGGTCAAGTCCTGACTCCAGCACAGTTACAGCAACTATTTTTCTCCACAACGGGCAACTTTACAGGAGCAAATTTCACCTACAGCGCCACAGACAACAGGGGCGCCTCCAGTCCCGCTGTCGCTACGGTGGCGGCTATCTTGCAGCCGGTTTCCCCAAATCCCACACCGACTCCAACTCCAACTAACAACCAGCCGCCCTTAGCCAACAATGCCAACTCCCGCCTCGCGCCCAACAGCAGCCAGTTAGTCACAGGATTGGGAGGAAGTGACCCCGACGGGTCGATCGCCTCTTACACCATCAACAGCCTGCCTCCTGCAGACCAAGCAGTCCTGTTTTTAGGAGATCCAGCCAACGGTGGCGTACCAGTGACACCCGGTCAAGTCCTGACTCCAGCACAGTTGCAGCAACTATTTTTCCAAGCTACGGGCAACTTTACAGGAGCAAATTTCACCTACAGCGCCACAGACAACAGCGGCGCCACCAGTCCCGCTACCGCTACTGTCGCGGCCATACTTCCAACTGACAACCAACCGCCCTTAGCCAACAATGCCAACTCCCGCCTCGCGCCCAACAGCAGCCAGTTAGTCACAGGATTGGGAGGAAGTGACCCCGACGGGTCGATCGCCTCTTACACCATCAACAGCCTGCCTCCTGCAGACCAAGCAGTCCTGTTTTTAGGAGATCCAGCCAACGGTGGCGTACCAGTCACACCCGGTCAAGTCCTGACTCCAGCACAGCTACAGCAACTATTTTTCTCCACAACAGGCAACTTTACAGGAGCAAATTTCACCTACAGCGCCACAGACAACAGGGGCGCCACCAGTCCCGCTGTCGCTACGGTGGCGGCTATCTTGCGGCCGGTTTCGCCAAATCCCACACCGACTCCAACTCCAACAAATCCCACACCGACTCCAACTCCAACAACTCCAACTCCAACTGACAACCAACCGCCATTGGCCAACAATACCAATTCCCGCCTTGGGCCCAACAGCAGCAGGTTAGTCACAGGATTGGGGGGAAGTGACCCCGACGGGTCGATCGTCTCTTACACCATCAACAGCCTGCCCCCAGCAGACCAAGCCGTCCTATTTTTAGGAGATCCAGCTTTGGGCGGCGTACCAGTGACACCAGGCCAAGTCCTGACTCCTCAACAGTTGCAGCAATTATTTTTCTTCACAACGGGCAACTTTACAGGAACCAATTTCACCTACAGCGCCACAGACAACAGGGGTGCTATCAGTCCCCCTGCTACGGCTACTGTGGATGGACTGATAGTGCCAACTCCCACAACTCCCACAACTCCAACTGACAACCAACCGCCAGTTGCCAACAATGCCAACTCCCGCCTCGGCCCCAACAGCAGCCAGTTAGTCACAGGATTGGGAGGAAGTGACCCCGACGGGTCGATCGTCTCTTACACCATCAACAGCCTGCCTCCTGCAGACCAAGCAGTCCTGTTTTTAGGAGATCCCGCCAACGGGGGCGTACCCGTGACACCCGGTCAAGTCCTGACGCCAGAACAGTTACAGCAACTATTTTTGCAAGCCACAGGCAACTTTACAGGAGCCACTTTCACCTATAGCGCCACAGACAACAGCGGCGCATCCAGTCCCGCTGTCGCTACTGTCGCGGCCATACTTCCAACTGACAACCAACCGCCATTAGCCAACAATGCCAACTCCCGCCTCGCGCCCAACAGCAGCCAGTTAGTCACAGGATTGGGAGGAAGTGACCCCGACGGGTCGATCGTCTCTTACACCATCAACAGCCTGCCCTCACCAGACCAAGCAGTCCTGTTTTTAGGAGATCCCGCCAACGGGGGCGTACCCGTGACACTAGGTCAAGTCCTGACGCCAGAACAGTTACAGCAACTATTTTTGCAAGCCACAGGCAACTTTACAGGAGCCACTTTCACCTATAGCGCCACAGACAACAGCGGTGCCATCAGTCCCGCTCCCGCTACTTTTGTCGCTATCTTGGGGGCGGATGGGCCAACTCCCACACCAACGCCCCCCACGCCGATCGTCTCAAATCCGATCGGGGAAACAGATACCGACTGTTTGTGTCAGCCCATTATTGAAAAACCGGGAATTAACTTTGCGCCCCCGCAGCAACCACCTGCAGTTGGATTTGTCCGGCCTATTTCACAATTTTCCGAGGGACAAACCACCAAAGGAACCGACGGCGATGACTTGATCGTAGACACCAAAGGCAACCAAAAAATTGTCGGTTTTGAAGGTAATGACCTGCTTTTAGGTGAAGACGGCGCGGACGAAATTTACGGCAACGAAGACAATGACACGATTTTTGGGGGCATTGACACCGATATTGTTTACGGAGACGAGGGCAACGATATCGTATTTGCAGGCAAACAGAACGACTGGATTGCCGGCGACTTAGGCTCGGACACTCTGTTTGGAGATCGAGGTGCCGATACGATTCTCGGAGACACCGGGGAGAACAACTCCCAGAGTCCTGACGATGCTCGCGATTTGATCTTCGGAGGCGAGGGTGCAGACCTCATTAACGGCAACGAGGGCGACGATACCATCCATACCGGCAAAGGTGACGATATTGCCCTTGGAGGTAAAGAAAATGACCTGATTTGGGGCGAACTCGGCTCCGATACGTTGTTTGGTGGCATCGGCTCCGACAGCTTGTTTGGGGGAATCCGCGACCAAAGGGCCAGCGACTCCCAGGGACGCGACTTGCTTTACGGAGGCTTCGGTGACGACTTCCTCCACGGCCAACAAGACGACGATACGCTGGTTGCAGGCAAAGATAACGATCGCGCTTACGGAGGTAAAGGCAATGACATCATCTACGGTCAATTAGGCTCCGATACTCTCTACGGCGGCGAAGGAGCCGATACTCTGCTCGGTGACAGTGGCAGTTCCCAGTCCATCGGGGATATCGGGGAACAAGACTTGCTCTTTGGTGGCAGTGGCAATGACATCATCGGCGGCGGCCATGGTAATGATACGGTGCAAGCAGGTAAAGGCAATGATTGTGTTTGGGGTGGCAAAGATCATGACCTGATTTGGGGCGAACTTGGCTCTGATACCCTTGTTGGCGACAGTGGCGACGACACCATGTACGGTGGTGCTCGAAGTCGAGCTCAAGATGTTGGCGGCCAAGACTTGCTCTTTGGTGGCCTCGGTGCTGATGTGCTGTTCGGCGATGAGGGTGACGATACCATCAGTGGCGGTGAAGACAACGATTTGATTTACGGCGGTAAAGCTAACGACCTCATACACGGAGATCAAGGTGACGACTCGATTTACGGCGGTGACGGCAGCGATGAGCTCTGCGGTGGCGAGGGCAACGATACTATCTATGGCGATCGTGCTGATAACCGGGGTGTCTCGGTGGGCGCAAACGACCAGCAAGACTGCATCAACGGCGGTGATGGCGATGACTTGCTTTACGGCAACGAAGGGCAAGATACTATCAACGGAGATGCTGGCAGCGATACCCTGATTGGTGGTAAAGATAACGACCTGCTCAATGGGGGCGCTGGAGATGACTGGCTGTTTGGCGACGTGGGCGAGGATACTTTAATTGGAGGTATTGGGAGCGATCGATTTGTGTTGAATGCTGATGGCGGCACTGATACTGTGATTAACTTCGAGGTAGGCGTCGATAAGTTTGTTTTGACCGACGGCCTGAGTTTCCAGCAGTTGCAATTTAGCGCCACTCCGAACGGTACGTTGCTGCAAGTAGCAGGCAGCGATCGGGTTTTAGCGAATCTGGTTGGGGTTAACGGGGCGATCGGCTCCTCGGATTTCCTACCAAATCTCTCTGAGCTCTAGAATTGGCGGCGAAAGTCTCCTGTTGTCTGAACAAAACGCCACAGCAGATCACAACTTCTGTGGCGTTCTTCACCATACTCAATCCAGGGCTTGAAAGTTTGTAGCACTCGACGCTTGAAATCGCTCTTACAGTTGCCTTTTGTCCCTCTCTAAAATGCTAAAAAATAAAGGTGTGTTCAACCCGGATTTGGTATAAGATCAAATCTGGTAGCCTTGGGCTTATTCATAAATCTCTTATTATCGCCGTAAATCAGCTTCAATCCCTTGTCATCTGCGGTTAATGAATTTTCTTTTTTTTACCGCAGATGTGGGCATATAAACACAGATTAACGCAGATTAATTCGATTAATTCCTGTTGCAGCGTCCGTGATTCTTGACGGGATTTTACGCCCGACGAGGCTACCGGATTTGATATAATTTTGTATGGTTTTTCAGGTGGTCCCAGGTGCACAAGGGTTGGTAGCAAAGTGTGTTTACTAGCAACTAATTTTAGTGTATTGTGCGATCGGGCTTAAGAGCCAACTAAAATTCATCACTAATTCCCCATTCCCATTCCCATTCGATTGATTCACAATAGAACAAAAGAAGAGATACACGGATAGCTATTTTTTCCTTTTTCCTGCTTCCTCCCAATTCCTCACGATCAATTCCAATACTTAGCTTAGGATAGCGAAATCTGCTTGCGTAAAAACAGCCGGCGCGGCTGGCCCAACAGCCAACAAGTCCAATTCCAATCCACCTGTTGCAAGCGATAGCCGGCTTGATAGTACAACTGTCGCGCCGCGTGATTATTTTCCAAAACGTGGAGGTAAATCTCAGAAAATCCCCATTCTCTGGCTGTCTCCTCGCAGTTGCTGAGCAATTGTTGAGCAACTCCCTGCCGCCGGTACTCCGGGTGAACGGCTAAATTCGACAAATAAGGATAGTCAGAACTAGGGATTTGCCAAGGGAAGCGAGAACGTAGAGCCATTTCTACTGTTCCTGTTATGCGCTGATCTCGGTGCGATCGATAATTCTGCGTTCCCTCCTCGCGCGAGACTAGCTCAGCAACCAGACAAATGTAATGTTCTGCCTTAGAACGCAGTCGATTTTTTAAATCTTCGTAAATGCCCAAACGCAACACTGGATACACCCATTCTACAAACCCCTCGCGGGAGTGAAAGCTCATGGCTAAAATATCAGCTAGCTGCGTTAAGTCATTGGGCGCAGCCACCCGGATCGAAAAACCAGAAAGTCCGGGAGTTTGTTGTTGGTGAGATGGTGAGGAAAAAAATGAAGGATTCACAATGCCAGGCCACTATATTAATTTTTTTACGCGGGTTTCTAAGCTACCCTCTTAGAAAATTCACTGATGTTATACTGCTCTTATAACGTAACTTATAGGCATAGTTTATTAGCCAGATTAAATTACATTTTTTTGCGATTGACTTTAAGTAGCATTTGAGGTAGATGGAAAATTTTTAGCATTTAATACTCTAGTTATGAAAAAATAAAACTCATCCCCTAATACTAGATTTGTGGATCAGCTATTTTGCCTTTAAATTGAAGCTTGATCCCTGGCTTTGGGCAGGCATCACAAGAGTTTAAGTAAACGGTAGCTTACAAATTAAATGCGCGACAGCTTAGCGGGCAAGGTATTAAAAACAATCACAAAGGTTTTAACGTCAGGTTCCCGGAATCCTACCGCTCTCTGCTTATGGAAATACCCGATCGAATATAATTTATCCGTCAAGCGGTAGTTGAAAAACTCAACGACTGACCATACTAACACTGGGATCGCTGGCGCGTCGGATGTTCCCCGCCGCCCCCCGGCCTGGCACCCCAGCTTTCAGCAGTTCTGGGCTATCCATCGCCCGTCCCCAATCGAACCGGCCTTACCTGTTGAGCTACTTGGTACTTTTCCAACGTCCAATTTAAATTTGGATGCCTGGAAACAGTCTGCAGGGGTTTTCCCCGTCGGTTCGATACTCTGCTGCGCGCGAGACCTTCAAAACCTCGATCGAGCTGATTGACCCTGCCCAAAAACAGATACAAGCCACCGACACTCGTCGTGGAGAGATCAAAATTTTAGACCCTAGTTCAAGCTCCCCGATTCATCTGTGGAGTAAATCTAAAATCTAAAATCTAAAATCTAAAATCGACCGATCGGTTTCCACAGAGTACATCCCTAGCTAAGATTAACAGATGGATGCTCAAACTTGCGGTGTTTCGCCGCAGTAATTAGCTTGGGCGTTGGCCTGCAGGACGCACAAAAAATGCCGATATCGGGGAAAAAAGTGCAAGTCTAACTAAAATGGTACAGCAATTGCGTCACTCCCACAGACACCTCTGTGGTCTGTGGGCCACCCCCGAATATCAGTCAGGGGTTCAGGGCCCGATGGTGGTCGCTATCCTTGGCTGACTGTTAAAGTTGCTATTACTTGTGGGAAAAAACACAGGCGAAGATGTTGGTTGTCTATAGTATTTTGCTGCGGGCAGCTTTCACATACCAAATAAAATATTCCCAGGAGGCAGGAGCAAACATAAATTTGGCTAATCAACTCACAATCAAGACGGTTATTCCTCTGTATTCTGAGATATCCAGACGGCAGTTAAAATGGCCAGATTTGTGTTTGATCTCCGGCTGCCTCAAGGTAAGGGGTGAAAGAAATTTATCTGGAGACGAGTTTATGTGAATATCATTGAATAATAAAATTGGGGTGCACGACAGATAACTGTGGCTCAGAAGAATTCCGAATTGAAAACCCAGACATCAAAAATCAAGGTTGATGCTTGCCTCGGCATACTTACAACAAATTCATATCCACGAATTATTGTGATACCATTTTCCCAAAATAATGGCGACCTAGGCAAACTCCCCATCCTTATGTCAGGAGTCATTCGCAATCGAAAATCGAAGATAGAAAATCGAAAATGGTATGACTTCAGCAATTTAAATCGGCGAATTCTTCCTTTAATCAGACTTATTAAATCGAACAGCCCCGGGGCACAGGAGAACGGTGCATGAATTCCCAAGAAAATCCTAAGCTAAAAATTCTGATAGTCGATGACGAACCGGATAACCTCGACTTGCTTTACCGCACCTTCCATCGAGACTATAAAGTGCTCAGAGCCGAATCTGGCCCCGCTGCTCTCGAAATTTTGGCCAAAGAGGGAGAAGTAGCAGTGATTATCTCTGACCAGCGAATGCCAAAAATGAGCGGTACGGAGTTTCTCAGCCTGACGGCGGCTCAATACCCCGATGTGATCCGAATTATTTTAACTGGCTATACGGATGTTGAAGATTTAGTAGAAGCTATTAACGCTGGCAAAGTATTCAAATACGTTACCAAGCCTTGGGATGCTCAAGAGCTGATCAATCTTGTTAGTCAAGCTGTTGAGACTCACAATCTTCTGAAAACGCGCACCAATGAACTGCGCCGTGCTTTGAGCCAAGAATCGCTGCTTTATGCCGTTACCAATACTATCCGATCGGCTCCCAATTACCAGCAAATGCTGCAAAGAATTGTGGAAACTGTCGGGCAGATGTTTGAGGTGAGTTGCTGTCTGCTGCGGCCGTTCCAAGACGGCCGAGTTGCCGATGAGTGGTTCGTTTACCAGAAGGCAGAAACTCAAGGGTTGGGGGGCGATGAGGAAGCGATGCCCCCAGATGCTTCTGCTGCCGAACTCTCCCCGGATTTGCTGCCGGATTTGGTTTGGGAAACTTTGGATGTGGAGGTGATTCAAGATGCCCAAACTGACGATCGAGTTTTAAACTGGGATAATCAACAAAGACAGCAGGCTTACCAAGCTGCGAATATTCGATCGAGCTTGATCGTACCGCTATTTTACAAAATCGAACTGATGGCAGTCTTGGCGCTGCACCAGTTTGAGGAACCGCGCCAGTGGCAAGACCACGAGGTACAGTTGGTAATTACCGTGGCAGACCAAGCGGCTTTGGCGCTTTCTCAAGCCCGGGCTTACGAACAGGTGCGGGCGCTGGCCAAGCGCGAGGCCTTAGTCAATACTATTACTACGGCAATTCGATCGAGTCTCGATCCCCAAAATATTTTTGCAGCCATTACTCAACAACTCGGCCAAGCTTTGCAAGTTGACGGCTGCGCCCTATCTCTGTGGACAGAAGATGATGAATACGTCCAATGCGTGGGGCTATACGACACAGATAGGGATACCGTGGCTGTAGAACAGGGTTTTCTTGATAATCCAGAAGTAGTTGCGAACTCTCTGGGCTACGAGACGGATTCTGGTGATGCTGCTGCTAACACTCGCGCCTGGGTTTTTGCCCATCCTTCTTTGCCACAGTCTTTGGTGCCGATTCGAGGCAATCCGCTGTTGTTGCAAGTTATGGTATCAAAAGAGCCGGTGGCGATCCAAGACCTCGACGAACACCCCGAGTTAAATGTTACAGAACTGCAAGTTCGATCGCCAGCCCGCGCCCTGTTAGTCGTTCCCTTACTCTCAGAAGGCAAAATCATCGGCAGCATTTCCCTGCGCCAAAATCACAGCATCCGCCGCTGGAACATCTCAGACATTGACCTGGCTCAAATAGTTGCAACTCAAGCTGCTCTAGCTGTGCAGCAGTCGCGCCTCTACCAGACTACCAGACAGCAGGCAGAACGGCTTTTGGAAGCCGATCGGCTCAAAACCGAATTTTTCCAAAATATCTCCCACGAGTTCCGCACCCCTCTAACTCTAACTATCGGCCCTCTAGAATCAGCTTGCAGACGCAAAGAAGACTTACCCTACGAACAAGCCGTAATCGCTTTGCGTAATTCCCGCCGCCTCCTGCGCTTGGTAAATCAACTGCTGGACTTGCAGCGGCTAGATGCCGGACGGATGCAGCCGAGTTTTCGCCCCTGCGATTTGGTCGGTTTCTGTTACTCTACCGCAGAGTCGTTCCGCGCCTACTGCGAGAAAAAAGGACTGCAGTTAATTACCCAACTGCAAGAATGTCCTTTACTTTATTTGGACTTGGAAAGATTCGACAAAGTTATTTACAACCTGCTATCAAATGCTGTTAAATTCACCCCAGAAGGCGGAACTATCACCCTGAAAGTTGAATCTGCCGGCGCTCACTGCTTGTTGCAAGTAAAAGACACGGGTATCGGCATTCGCACCGAACAAATTCCCTATTTATTCGAGCGGTTTCACCAAGCCGAAGGTTCAGCTAGTCGTTCCTACGAAGGCAGCGGTTTAGGTTTGGCACTTGTCAAAGAATTAGTCGAACTCCACGGCGGTCAAATTTCAGTTGAGTCAGTTTACGGCGAAGGTACTACTTTTACCGTTTGGCTGCACTTCGGTTCGACTCACTTGCCCCCGGAACAGGTACTAGAAATACCTGCGGAGTTTCACTCATCGAAAGCTGCGGTGGAACTGGCCGATGTGGAGGCGGATTTATCAGAAAATGAGGCTGAAAATCATAACTTTGAGTCGCTCCAACCTGTCCGATCGGAAACAGCAGTGGGAACGGTTTTGGTGGTTGACGACAATCCTGATTTGCGCTTTTATGTTTCGGCAATTCTGCGAGATTCCGGCTTTGCAGTTTTGCTCGCCCGCAACGGAGAAGAAGGATTTGCCGTGGCTAAAAAACGTCGCCCTAATTTAATTATAACGGATTTGATGATGCCTTTGATTTCAGGCTTGGATTTGATTAAGATGATTCGAGAAGATGAGGAATTGCAGGGAACTCCGGCAATTTTGCTGACTGCTAAAGCCGACGAAGATACTCGAATTGAAGGAGTAGAACGGGGTGCGGATGCTTATTTGTCCAAGCCTTTTAACGATCGAGAATTGTTGGCGGAAGTGCGGAATTTGATCGCCCTCAAACAAAACGAGCGGCGAGTGCAGCAGTTGAACAGTTATTTAACTGAGTCGGTGCTGCGCCGATTTTTGCCGCCGGCGATGGTGAAGGCTGCAGCGGCTGGAGATTTGGCTTTGGATTTGCGCCCGGAACCGCGATTGATTACTATTTTGTTTAGCGATATTGTCGGTTTTACTCAAATGGCAAATACGCTGCGATCTCGCCGGGTAGCTGAGCTGTTAAATGAATATTTGGCGGCAATGACTAAGGCTATTTTTGACAGTGGCGGTACGGTGGACAAGTTTGTTGGAGATGCGGTAATGGCTTTCTTTGGCGCGCCGGAGGAATTAACGCCTAATGAGCAAGTACGCCGCGCTGTGGCTGCTGCGGGGCAAATGCTGGGAGCTTTGAAGGAGCTTAACAAGGGCTGGTTGGAGCAGGGAATTGTTGGGGAAAATGGCGTGCCTCCGGTGCGGTTTCGCTGCGGAATTCACCAGGGTACTGCGGTGGTGGGGATGTTTGGCGGCCCCGATCGATCGGATTATACTGCGATCGGGCCGAGCGTGAATATTGCCGCCCGCTTGCAAGAGGTGACGGAACCAAACACGGTGCTAATTTCAGCGGCGGTTGCAGATTATGTGGAGGAAAATCGCATTGTTAAATATAAGCCTTTGAAACTAAAGGGAATTGATGAAACTGTATTGACTTTTTTACTAAATTGTGATTAGTCATTATAAGTATTATATGTTGATATCCCACGCACAATTTCGGGAAAAACCTATTCCTAAACAAGTAGATGAGCGGCCAAATATGTATGTAGCCCAAAGCGATTATCACTCCGTGAAACGCTCATTTGGAGCGCGAATTAAATAACTTACAATTTTAATTGTTATTGTGGGATGGGCGTCCCGCCCGTCCAAAAAGGACGGGCGGGACGCCCATCCCACTTTCAAGAGTGGAAGTTATTTAATTCTCATTCCTCAGACAGCTTGAACTGTAAATATACTGAAAATATTAATTGCCTAAAAATTGGCAGATTTTGACTTTGAGGTGCGATCGCTCTTGAAAGTTGAGAGTACGGCATTTCTAGAGATTTATACTTATACTACTTTGGGGTGCAGTAAACTCACAGCCATGTAATAATAGCAACTTAAAGCTACAAAATTTAACAAAAAAACCTTGACAAATTATATATGTTAATACCAGGATTGCGGTGACAAAAAAGAACGATCGCCCTTGAATTCAAAAAGTACGATCGTCCTTTACAGCCTCTTTTTATCTAAATCATCAAACTGCGTCGATCGCACCCTCTAACGCGGCTTGCTAAGCGTCAATATCGAGTTCGCGCACTAAAAAAGCCCATTCATCAGCCAATTCTTCAATGACTTTCGCAGTGGGTTTGCCGGCACCGTGTCCCGCTTTCGTTTCAATCCGAATTAACACGGGATTTTCTCCCGCGTGGGTTTCTTGCAAAGCAGAAGCAAACTTGAAACTGTGGGCCGGAACCACGCGATCGTCGTGATCGGCAGTTGTAATCATTGTCGCTGGATAAGCCGTTCCCGGTTTGAGATTGTGCAAGGGAGAATAGCCGTGAATTGTGGGAAATTCTTCGGGATTTTCCGGCGAACCGTATTCAGAAGTCCAAGCCCAACCAATGGTAAATTTGTGGAAGCGCAACATATCCAAAACGCCGACAGCCGGCAGCGCTGCACCGAACAATTCCGGCCGCTGAGTCATGCAAGCCCCTACTAATAAACCGCCGTTGCTACCACCTGCGATCGCCAATTTTGCAGGCTTGGTGTACTTGTTTTCAATCAACCATTCAGCGCCAGCTATAAAGTCATCAAACACGTTTTGCTTGTTCAACTTTTTGCCTGCTTCGTGCCATGATTCGCCGTACTCGCCGCCTCCCCGCAAACAGGCGATCGCATAAACTCCCCCCATCTCTAACCACACTATCCTGCTAACAGAAAAACTCGGAGTTAGCGAGATGCCAAAACCACCGTATCCGTAAAGGTAGGTGGGGTTATTGCCATCCAACTGCAAGCCTTTCTTGTGGGTGATAAACATGGGTACTTGCGTACCGTCTTTGCTAGGGTAAAATACTTGTTTTGTTTCGTAATCGTCGGGATTAAAATCGACCTTTGGCTGCCGATAAATCGTACTTTCATCTGTCACCATATTGTAGTGATAGATGATGTTAGGTGCTGTGAAACTGGTGTAAGCATAAAAGGTTTCGGTGTCGTGCCGCTTGCCGCTGAATCCTCCCGCCGAACCGATTCCGGGCAAGGCAACTTCTCGCACGAAAGAGCCATCTAAGTTGAAAATTTTAATCTGGGTGTAGGCGTCTTTCAAGTAGGAAGCGACAAATTGATTGTTCAGGAGGCCTATGCCTTCGAGGGTTTCTGCTGCTTCGGGGATAATTTCTGTGAACCCCCCCTCCCTGGGCGACAGGGGGGTTTCATCACAACCGAGGGATGAGGGAGGTGGGTTGTTGGTGTCGATCGCAATTACGCGGCCCAGCGGTGCATTCAAGTTTGTTTGAAACCAGAAAATAGAGCCCTCATTGTCGATGAAACTGTACTCAGCCTCGAATTCGCTAATCAGTTCTACAACGGTTGATTCCGGTGCAGTTAAATCCTTGTAGAAAATCAAGTTTTTGGTTTCAGTTCCCTGCCAAACTGAAATAATCAAGTATTTGCCATCTTCGGTGACGCCGCCACTGAATCCCCACTCTTTTTGGTCGGGTCGCTCGTAGATTAATACGTCTTCAGATTGGGGCGTGCCGATTTGGTGGTAAAACAGTTTTTGGTAATAGTTAACGTCTTCGTGCTTGCTTTTTTCGTTGGGTTCGTCGTAGCGACTATAAAAAAAGCCTTTGCCGTCGTGAGTCCAGGATGCTCCTGAGAATTTAATCCACTTTAAATGGTCTGATAAATCTTCGCCGGTTGCCACGTCGCGGACTTTCCATTCCTGCCAGTCGGAACCGGAACTTGACAAACCGTAGGCCATGTATTTGCCATCTTCGCTGATAGCTATTCCACCCAGAGCAACGGTTCCATCTTCTGAGAGAGTGTTGGGGTCAATTAATACTTTGGGTTCGCTGTCGAGGGATGTTAACGTGTAGAGTACGGATTGATTTTGCAGGCCGTCATTCTTGTAGTAGAAATAGCGAGATCCTTCTTTGAAAGGTATGCCGTATTTCTCGTAATCCCAAAGTTTAGTCAGGCGCTGTTTGATTTTTTCCCGCGCCGGAATTTCGTTGAGGTAGGCAAAAGTGACTGCGTTTTGGGCTTCCACCCAAGCTTGGGTTTCCTCAGAGTCGGGATTTTCCAGCCACCTGTAGGGGTCGGATACTTTGACGCCGTGGTAGTCGTCTGTTTGGTCGATTTTGCGGGTTGTGGGGTAGCTGAAAGGTCGATCGAATTTGGTCATGATTTTTTACTACTATCGGTAACTTTGTCCAGTTTACCCTTTCGCGGCAGTGACAGGGGAGAGTCGCTCAATTTGGGATTTTAGATTTTATCCTAAATCTGGGTTAAATAAGTAACCCCACCTCAAAAAACCGAATACTTTGATACCTGAATCTTTTAAAACATTGGGTGTATAACATAGAAGATATCGCCAATAAATACTATTTTAAAATGAGATATAATTAATTTAGTTTTTTTCGGATAAAGTGCTTCCCAAGAATGACTAAATTTCCCCATGACCAGTTTGCCAAAGAATACCTAAGAGAGTTATTGTCACCTCTAGGAGAAGTAGAAACCAGTAAAGATGTTTCTGCTCAAGTTCGAGAAATTGATATCTGGTTTAAACCCACTTCTGTATCGCCTGAATACGTAGAAAATTTAGGTTTATTAGGTCAAATGACTGCGACTGTGGCTGCGATCGAACCATTTCGCAATGCCGTCAATACAGAGGATATCTTCAGTTGTGTTGTCAAACTTTTAAATACTAGGGCAGAATTACTGCGCCGAGCTAATCGAGAAGAGCAACGTTTAGAATCTCAGCAATTACCCCGGTTGTGGATTCTGACTCCCACTGCTTCGGAGGCTTTGTTAAGGAGCTTTAATTTTATGCTTCCCCAAGAGTCAGAAGGTTGGGGGAGGGGGGTTTATTTTCTATCGGAAGTTTGGCGAGTAGGATTGATAGCTATTCACCAGCTACCGAATGTTCCAGAAACGATGTGGTTGCGGATTTTAGGTAAGGGTAAAGTACAGCAAGGGGCGATCGCGGAATTAACAAGATTGCCTGTTGATAGTCCCTTACGAGCTAATACGCTAGAATTATTGTACAACCTGCAAGCGAATCTGCAAGTAAATTTAGCAGCTAGTACCCCAGGAAATCAGGAAGATAAGGAGTTAGTTATGGCGCTCGTACCTCTGTTACAACAAAAAATAGATGAGGCCACACAACAAGGAAGAGAAGAAGGAAGAGAAGAAGGAAGAGAAGAAGGAAGAGAAGAAGGAAGAGAAGAAGCACAGCGGTTGATTTTGCAGAACTTTCTGCAAGTCAGATTTGGGGATTTAGACGCTAAGATAATTGCCTTTTTTGCCTCTGTCTCGGCTTTACCTGTTGGTGAATTCACTATGTTGTTAGTGCAATTATCCACATTGCCAATTGCCCAAGCAGATAGACAACAAGTACAAACTTTAATCGCCGAAAATGTCTTGAGAAAGCGCTTTGGTCAATTAGAAGTAAACACCGTCAATCTCATCCCAAATTTGCTCGCATTGTCTGCCGAAAATTTATCGCTATTGCTGTCACAACTGCCGGATTTGTCAATAGAAGAACTAATTGCTCGAATAGAAAATTATTCCGTTTGAGTAAAAAAAGAGCGATTAAGCTCGATCGAGTTCTTGTGGAAAGTAGGGGTTGGGCGTCCCGCGCGCCAGAAAACACAATTTAGATGCGGGACAAATTATAACTAATCCAACTCCCTCCTTCCTTCCAAAGCACGAGCCAATGTAACCTCATCGGCATATTCCAAATCTCCCCCCATCGGCAAACCAAAAGCTATGCGCGTCACTAGGGTAAAAGGTTTTAATAAGTGACCGATATAAAGAGTAGTAGTTTCGCCTTCCACGCTGGGACTAATAGCAATAATTACTTCCTTAACCTTTTGCTGGCTGACGCGCCGCACTAACGGTTGAATGTTCAATTGTTCCGGGCCAATTCCATCCATCGGCGAGATAACGCCGCCAACAACGTGATATTTACCCATGTATTCCCGCGTTTTTTCTAAAGCGATTACATCGCGGGATTCTGACACTACACAAATGGTATGAGTGTCGCGGTTGGTATTGCGGCAAATTTCGCAAACAGGGTCAGCAGATAAGTGAAAGCATACTTGACAGAAACCTACTTGCTGTTTGGCATCAATCAAAGATTTAGCTAGGGCTTGCACTTCTTCTTCCGGTCGCTTCAAAATATGTAAAGCTAGCCGCTGGGCTGTTTTTGGGCCGACTCCGGGCAAGCGCTGCAATTGTTCGATTAAACGAGCTAAAGGTCGAGTGTACATTAAAAATTGGCGGTAATTGGTAATATCATTTCTGGTTGATTCGCGACAATATAATTTGTGCGATGTAGGGGCGGGTTTTACCAACCATCTATGTTTAAAACTAAGTATATCATAAACTCGTCCCGCCCGTACACTGATGACTATTGACTAATTTACCCTCCACTAATTTTAGCTTTGTAGCCTAACTTTGTGATAATTTCTAGCAGCTTTTGCTTGTGTTCGCCTTGAATTTCGATTTCATTATCTTTGACTGTGCCGCCAGTACCGCATTGGGCTTTTAGCTGCTTGGCTAAAGTTGCTAATGTTTCGGGTTTTTCCTGAAAGCCGCTGATGACTGTAACTGTTTTGCCGCCGCGTCCTTTTCGGGATGCTTCGATTTTGAGGTTTTGTTGATTGGGGGGAACTTCGGCAACTCCCCGTTGGAGGGCGGCCGAGTTGTCAACGTTGCCAAATTCGGAGTAAACAATTCGTTTTCCTGATTGGTTATTTGTATTGGAGTTTTTGGGTTTTGATGTACTCATAGTAGTTGGGTACTTGGGAGTTATGCCTGGTAGCGGATGGGCCCGGCAGTCCGGCAGGGAATTCATTCCCTGCCTCATAGCTAAAGTCCTCGCTATGAGGACTGTAGAATGTGTTTGAGAATGGTTGATTTAGGTGAGTTTTCAGGGAATATAATCTCTGAGATTTGCTGTTGGTTGTACATAGATTGTACTTGGTATTAGCAGTCAGTTAAAACTGACTTTAGCTCTCTCGACAGGGAATTCATTCCCTGGCGGGCTATCAGGGCGATCGCACATTCCCCGGTTTCAATTGAATTATATCGTTTACCGTTGTTTCTGGAGGAGTGAACCGCTGAGGGCGTCCAGGAAGAGAAGAGGGAGATGGATAATTCTGTTGAAGCGCGGGTTTGAGATGGGTGGGGAATTTAATTTTAGTTGGTTAAGTGCGATCGGGCGCAAGCAAAGAACCCCGACTTCGCAGAAGTTGTCGGGGTTCTAATCAATTAGTTTCACCAGTAAGTGGGGATAAACCCGATACCTTCATAGAAACGTTGGCACTGATTGAAGTGTTTCTATATATCGAGGGAATAAAACCCGATTAGGAGCAAATAATCCCAGACCACTCTTGATGTCCTCGACCTGGTTGACACTGAAATTGCCGTCCGACCCAAATAATTCCCCAGTTATTTTGGTTGCGTTTTAATTCAACGCGGTGTCGTACTGCACGGGCTGAATCGTCAGCTAGACCTATTCGGGTGTATAAAATTACAGATGTTCCTTCTCGGGAATATGTAATTGAAATCTCTTCATAAATTCTTCCTTCTTCATCTTCCAACCCCCTAAACAATTGTGCCGCTACGGCTTTTGGATTTGTCGCTGTAATGCCTTCAGAAGAGATGAATTCTTGTACGTTAACTACCTGAAAATTAAAACGTGGATTGTTGGCTGCATTTAGTTTAGCCCAAGTTTTATCGCCGACTATGCCGTCGGGAACCAGTTGTTGGGACTTTTGGAAATTGACGACAGCTTGCTTAGTTTTTGGCCCAAAAATACCATCAATGATACCGGGATCAAAATTTAAATTTTTCAAACCTTCTTGTAGCTTGGTGACTTCGGGGCCTCGTGAGCCTTGTTGAAGCAGAATAGAAATAGAGTTCATGATTTGTCCTTGCTTAGTTGTATGTTGTATTTCATGTTTGAGATAAACATGCACTTAACTTCACTACTGAATATATTCACTCCTGAATATACCCATTCCGTATAAACACGTATTTTATTCAAATACTCAATTTTGGAGATGATCGAAAACGACCGAATCGACCTTTCAGCGATTTGCACAGCCGATCGCCCACAGCCCCATAGACTAGATATAATAAAATCTGTCCCATTATCCCCACAAAGTTCGTGACAGTCACCCCCCTGCATCTCACCACCGACACCAGCGCCCAACGCCCAGACTCCCTCGGCAGATTCGGCAAATTCGGCGGCAAATACGTCCCCGAAACCCTGATGCCCGCTTTATTTGAACTAGAAGCCGCTTTCCACAAATACCGCAGCGAACCGGAATTTCAACAGCAACTCCAACAATTGCTCAAAGATTATGTCGGCCGCCCCAGCCCTTTGTATTTTGCCGAACGCCTCACCGAACACTACGCTAAAGCAGACGGAACTGGCCCGCAAATTTACCTCAAACGCGAAGATTTAAACCACACCGGTGCTCACAAAATCAACAACGCTTTAGCTCAAGCATTGCTGGCAAAACGCATGGGCAAAAAGCGGGTAATTGCTGAAACTGGTGCCGGTCAACACGGCGTTGCTACTGCCACAGTTTGCGCTCGTTTCGGCATAGAATGCGTTGTCTACATGGGCGTTCACGACATGGAAAGACAGGCTTTAAATGTGTTTAGAATGCGGCTGATGGGAGCCGAAGTGCGGCCGGTGGCTGCGGGTACGGGAACGCTGAAAGATGCGACTTCGGAAGCGATTCGCGACTGGGTGACAAATGTCGAAACAACTCATTACATTCTTGGTTCCGTAGCCGGCCCGCATCCTTACCCGATGATGGTACGCGATTTCCATGCGGTAATTGGTGAAGAAACGCGGGCTCAGTGTCAGGAAAAGTGGGGTGGTTTGCCGGATATTTTATTAGCTTGCGTCGGCGGCGGTTCTAATGCAATGGGTCTTTTCCACGAGTTTGTCGGGGAAGAAACTGTTAGATTGATCGGTATTGAAGCGGCGGGCGAAGGTGTGGAAACTGATAAACACGCTGCTACTTTGACTAAGGGAAGTGTGGGAGTTCTGCACGGCGCGATGAGTTATTTGCTGCAAGATAATGAAGGTCAAGTGATTGAGCCGCATTCGATTAGTGCGGGTTTGGATTATCCGGGCGTGGGGCCGGAACACAGTTATTTGAAGGATGCCGGCAGAGCTGAATATTATAGTGTAACTGATGCAGAAGCGCTGGAAGCATTTCAGCGGCTTTCGCAGTTGGAGGGGATTATTCCGGCTTTGGAAACTTCTCACGCGATCGCCTATTTAGAGACTTTGTGCCCGCAGTTAACAGGCAATCCGCGCATTGTGCTTAATTGTTCCGGACGCGGCGACAAAGACGTGAACACTGTAGCGAAGGTTCTGAATATCTAGGTTAGCGGAATGTGGGGCGATCGCTCTGTAGGAATTGGTAACAATTAATTGGTGTCAACTTAAGACTAAAATCCTTTGTATCTCTCGTTTGTATCGAAGTCTAGATCCCCCCTAGCCCCCCTTAATAAGGGGGGGACTGGAAGCGTTCAAAGTCAACCCCTACTCCGCTTATTAAGGGGGATCGAGAGGCTCATCGTCAGACGGTATACTCATATTACTTTTGGCATTAAGTTGACACTAATGGTAACAATTAACTTTATTTTTCGTTTGATTTCATGTCCAAAGGTTTGATTTCGATTTGCTTGGGATTGTTGACAATCCTGCCTAAGTGTGACACCTTTATTCCTACGCGATCGCTGCCACAAACTCCCATGAATACTAATGTTGCTTCGAGTGCTATTACTGACTTAGAAAAAGCGGTTAACCAACAGATAAATCAATACCGAGCATCTAAAAAGTTGCCGCCGCTGAGTGTCGATCCGCGAATCACTCAGATAGCAAGAATTCACAGCGAAGATATGGCTAAGGGTAAAGTAAGTTTTAGCCACGATGGATTTGAGGGGCGGGCGAAAGCAATTACGATTCCTTATCAAAGTGTAGCTGAAAATCTTGCTTACAATATGGGCTACAGTGACCCGGTACGCAATGCTGTTGAAGGTTGGATTAAAAGTGACGGCCACCGCAAAAATATGGAAGGTCAGTTTAATGTGACCGGTATTGGGGTTGCGAAAAATGCCAAAGGCGAGTATTATTTTACTCAGCTTTTTGTCCGCAGTCGGTAATTTGAAGGAAGAAGGAAGTTCGGCAACGGATTCTGTAACGGATGTAACGGATGTAACGGATGTAACGGATGTCAGTCCGAGGGAAGTCGGAAGAGGGAAGAAGGAAGAAGGTAGTCAACAGTCAACAGTCAACAGTCAAAAATTACTAATAATGGAATTTGCAGATTTTCAAGTGTGCGATGGTGATATTCCCGATTCTCTCTTATCTTATTATTTGACTGCGGAGGCGATCGCCGTTGATACCGAAACAATGGGTTTGCTACCGTGGCGCGATCGCTTGTGTTTGGTGCAGTTGTGCAATCCCGAAGGTAAAGTTGCAGTGGTGCGGATTGCCAAAAGCCAGACAGCAGCCCCGAATTTAAAGAAGTTAATGGAAGCCGAAAATATTGAGAAAGTATTTCATTTTGCGCGCTTTGATATGGCAACAATGCGTTACAATTTAAGTATTGACATTGCACCAGTTTTCTGCACCAAGCTAGCTAGTAAACTTGCTAGAACTTATACCAACAGACACGGATTGAAAGAATTAATTCTAGAACTCGAAAAGGTAGAACTAAATAAAACATCTCAAAGTTCCGACTGGGGAAATGCGACGAATCTTTCTGACGATCAACTAAATTATGCTGCTAATGATGTTCGCTATTTGCTGAGCGCTAAACAAAAGTTGACTGCTATGTTGCAGCGAGAAGAACGCTGGGAAATTGCACAGCAATGTTTTCAGTGTTTGCCAGTTTTTGTGAGTTTGGATTTATTGCAGTACAACAATATTTTCGAGCACGGCTAATACCATTTTAGATTTTAGATTTTAGATTTTAGATTGGGAATGAATGATGGCTACCAGGGTTTAGATGACGCGCATACAGTTGCATTCTTTTTTGGAAATTGTATAATATTGTGTCATATTATGTCCGATCGATTGACCATAATATCCCGGCCGGGCGGGTTTTTGAGATTGTCAATTATTGGCAGATATTATTGGTGAACCCGCCCCTACCTGATTTCGGGCGAAGCGAAGCGGAGGGAATCGACCGGACTAGATATCACCTCGCACAATTGCAATCAAATTGGTTTGTAATGAAGACTTGAGTTATGATAAAACTCGCTTGGACTTGAGTCCTCACTACAAACGTAATTATTATTATTTGACCAGACTTGATGTGATATCAAATCCGGTAGCATCGGAATTATTCCTCTCTGTATTCTCTCCCTCTGCGTTCTCTGCGCCCTCTGCGGTTAAATCATTCCGATAAAACCGGAAACGATATGAGTTAAAAAAAAAATCAAAACAGTGATCTATTGCTGATTATGGCTAATCGGGATTATGTTCGTGCAGCAAAGCTTCAATTTGGTCGTCAACATTTCTAATCACCTGTTCCAAAGCGGGCAACCCCTCTAAAGGCACAGGAGAAAGCCGAGTTCGATCGCGAATTTGATTCACTTTCCGCTGCAATTCTTCGGCCAGCCGCAGCGCGTCCCGACTCAAAGTAGACAACTGCTGCTGCTGGTAAAACCTCAAAGCTGCCCCCCGCAAAACTTGCAAGGTGGCTTCTTCCTTGCCACCCACCGTCATTACCCGCAAGCGCAACAGCAAATGAGTGTTTTGGTATATGCGCTCAACTTCGACTTGTTTGGCTTGTTCCACCGGGCCAACAGGCATATCCGTCAGCCGTTTCAACTCATCGATGACCTCTTGGAAAAGCACGATATCGATACCTTCAAGCATCGATTTCAAAACACCATCTTGACTCCAAAGAATGCGACCTTGGGACTGGTGCCGCTCAAAAAACAGGCGGCCGATACCCTCTCGCAGCACTCTACCGAGCAATTCTTGCAGCAGTTGGGGCGCGGGCAAAGTTGCCACAACTTCGACGGGGCTTGACAAGTGCAAGGCCTCGACATTCAAAACCGATAGCTGTGTCGGTGTCGGGGGAACCTCAGCGCTAGCAGGTTTAAACCGCTCAGGAGCGGGCCTTGAGGGTTGTGGCACAGACAGCAGCGTTGCTGCATTGGGGCCTGAAGTTGCTGATGGGGGATTTTTGGGTTTTGGGGCTGCGGCGGTTTCTGTCTGGCTGGGTTCTCGGAGCTGGTTGCCGTGCAGCAAGTAAGCTGAGAGCATCGAGCGCTGAGTTTCCGAGGCAATTGGCTCTGTTGTGACTGAGCAATTCATGTAAGCTAAAATCCGCTGCACGTAGTCCAAGGCGGAGTCATCTTGAGCATCGACTACGCCCAATTTAAATAGATTACCTTCTAGAGATAAAGGCAAAACTTGATAATAAAGGCAAGCTTCAAAGGGGACAACTGTGTCGATTAGGTGAAATATTCGATCGGAGTCCATTGTAGCTGCCGAGTGTGTTGAAGATGTATGTACCATTAGCTGCTTTGTAGTTGGAAGCGCGATCGAGCGCGACGCACCAACCTGATGCGATAAAATTAAACGCTGCAACTTCCTGCTACGGAGGAATTGGCCTAACAACCGGAAGCTTTTATTAAAGAAACATCCTTAGTCCCAGAATTTTCTCCCTGCTGTATTGCAGCCTCAAATTCTACCCAAAGATTGAGAGCTAGATGATGACTAGCGCAGTCTAGACCCACTATCATCGATCGCCCGAGATTGATGCCCGTGGCTGGCAACAATAGAATTATGTCTTTAATGCACAAGTATTAGAGATGCACCACAACCGATGATTTACGGGCAACCGCTGAATTTAGGATTGGTTAAAAAATCCTGAAAAGTCGATCGTGCTGCTAGTATCTTACCTCAGAGAGTGGGCTGCGATCGTCTCGGAGCGCGATCGTCACGGCAGCGCTACAACATCCCGATCGAGCTAACCTGATTTGATACAAGGGGGCATCGCGCGGTTTTCCCTGGGGAAACTCGCAGTAATCTGTGGCTGTGAGGGAATTGATTTGTAGCGGCGATTCTGAAAAATGCTACCGCCAATTAACAATTAGCAATAGCCCGCCACCCAACCAATCTACTCGTTGCGGAGCGATTGAGCTGCTAAATAGAGTTTGCTCCACTCGCCGATGACTTGATTGGTTTTCAGCTTTAATTCAGATGCGATCGTCTCTACACTTTTCCCTGCTTTCAGCGATTCTACCAACTGCCGCTGCACCGGCGTGAGGTCTTGTAAATATTGCTGCCACTGGGCGGGAGTCAAGCCCAAACTGTGTTCTTTGAGCGAAGTTTCCAGCCAGTTGGCGACTAATTCCGGTGCTTGTTTGACCGCAAAAACCCGAATCGCGTGGTAACTGACTTTTTCTCGCAAGCGGTAAATTTGCTTGATCGGAACCTTCAACTCCTCGGCAATTGCCTCTTGGGAACGACCTTGCAGGTAAAGCTGCAGCCACCGAGAAGCCAGCGGATCGACTTCAGCGGCCAAGTAATTCTCAAATTCTTGTTGGACAATCTGCCGCTGAGTTTGCTGCTCTTCCCAAGCCTGATTTTCTCGATACTCGGACATCGCCTGTTCGTCTAGCAGGCTGAGCGGTTCATCGGTATCTTCGGGTAGAACCTGTTCCGACACCAGCCGCACCCAGTCTCCCGCAGGCACTTGCGTCAACCCGCCCCGCTGAGCACGCCGCAGGTAGTTGACAAAACGGTACACCAGCAGCGGCTGGTTGCGGATCGGCCGTAAGCAGTATTCTTCTGTGCTCGCTAGCAGCAAAGCATTTCGGAGGCGTCTGTCTGAGGTGCATTCGGCAATCCAGGCGACTTGCTGCTGCAGGTAGCGATCGGAATTGAGCATTTCCTGAATCACTTCTTGTAGTACCTCCACCGCACTCCGCTGTCTGTCGCGACTCAGGGAAACCCACGCTTGGATTTTTTGCCGGAGCACAACTAAACCGCCGAGCCGCCCGATCAAGTTGCGGTAAGCTTTTTCTGGCGGTACTCCCAGATACCGAGAAATCAAAATTCGATATAAAAAGTCGATCGCCCCAGAGGCGACAGACAATTGAGTTGGGCTAAGAGTGTCAAATCTTTCGGGCTTGTCTCCCAACAGCCAGCGGACAACACTCTCGCGGGTGCTAGAATTTTCGTCCGGGCAATCTTGTTCAAGTCGAGACTTCCAATCTTGTGCCAGTCTTTGGGCCAAGGTCATGAGCTGTTGAGCTATTTGTCTTTCACCCCCGATTTTACGTGGTATCCTGGATTTTTGAGTATTTTTCAGATATTTCAGATATACGATCGCGCGATCGGATAAATTACCTTAAATTACCCTAAACAAAATTCCATTACGGTGCGATATGCCTAATTTTTTATTAGAACTCGGTACAGAAGAATTGCCCGCATCTTTTGTCGCAAGCAGCGCCCAGCAGTGGCAGCGACTTGTACCTGCAACGCTGGCAGAAGAATCCTTGACAAATGACTCAATTAATGTATACGCTACTCCGAGGCGTTTGGCTGTTCTCGTGAAAGGGCTGCCAGTTAAGCAATTAGACAGAGAAGAAGAGGTAAAAGGGCCGCCCGCGAGTTCGGCTTTTAAAGATGGCAAACCGACGAAAGCAGCGGAAGGTTTTGCGAAAAAGCAGGGCGTAGAAATTGATGCTTTGGAAGTTCGGGCTACGGATAAAGGCGATTTTGTGTTTGTGCTCAAAAAGATTCCGGGGCGGATGAGTGCGGATATTTTGACAGAACTTGTGCCGCAGTGGATTAATAAGTTAGAAGGCAAAAGATTTATGCGGTGGGCTGACGGAGATTTGAAGTTTCCGCGCCCGATTCGATCGATGGTGGCACTGTTAGATGATACTGTACTGCCAATTACATTGGTGAGCGGTTCCGATACGGTCAAGAGCGATCGAATTTCCCAAGGACACCGGGTGTTATACACCCCCCCTACAGCCCTGGGAGGGGTCTCGATTCCCCAAGCCGAGGATTATGTCGAGTGTCTGCGGGCTGCTTGCGTGGAGGTCGATCGCACCCAGCGCAAAAATCAAATTAAAGCACAAGTAGAAGCCGCAGCAACAAAACAAGGCGGTTACGCCGCCATTACCGAAGATTTGTTAGAAGAAGTCACCGACTTAGTAGAATGGCCGAACGCAGTTGTCGGCAAATTTGACGAAGAATTTTTGATATTGCCGCCGGAAGTAATTACCACAATTATTGTTACAAACCAGCGGTATTTTCCCATCCTCAAAAGCCCAGATTATCCCGAACTTCTGCCCTATTTCATTACAATTTCCAACGGAGATCCCGCTAAAGCGGCGATTATTGCCGCTGGTAACGAGCGAGTAGTGCGGGCGAGATTGGCAGACGGTCAGTTTTTCTACAAAGCAGACTTGGTAAAGCCTCTAGAGGATTATTTGCCCAAGTTGGAAAAAGTTACTTTCCAGGAAGATTTGGGGACAGTGCGCGCAAAAGTCGATCGGCTGTGCAAGATTGCCAGTTTAATTGTCAATCAACTGCAAATCCCAGAGGAAGAGCAAGGTGATATAGCCAGAGCAGCCTTACTTTGCAAAGCCGACCTCGTAACCCAAATGGTTTACGAACTTCCCGAAATGCAAGGAATCATGGGGCAGAAATACGCCTTAGCAAGTGGCGAATCGGAAGAAGTAGCCACAGCGATTTTTGAACATTATTTGCCCAAAGGTGCGGGCGACAATTTACCCCAAACTCTCACAGGTCAAGTTGTCGCAATAGCCGACAAATTAGATACATTAGTCAGCATCTTCGGTTTGGGAATGTTGCCGACTGGTTCATCCGATCCCTTCGCTTTGCGCCGCGCAGCCAATGCAATAACTAACATTATTTGGGCGGCTCAGTTGCCACTCAACTTGCACCAGTTGCTCGCAGAAGTTGTCGCAGAATTTACCGCAGCGCGCCCCGAAACACCGACGGAGTTGCTGGCTCAGTTATACGAGTTTTTCTTGCAAAGAATTCGGACTTTGTTGCAAGAAGAAAAAAATGTTGATTACGATTTGGTAAATGCCGTTTTGGGAGAAAACGACCCAGAATATACTGAACGAGCATTGAGAGATTTGTTGGACGCACTGGAAAGAGCGCTTTTCCTACAACAAATCCGCAATAACCAGACTTTGGATCTAATTTACGAAACAGTCAACCGTTCAACTCGTTTGGCGGCTCAAGGCTCTTTGGATAAAATACAATTGGAACCGAAAACGGCTGTGAAACCGGAGTTATTTCAAAAGTCGTCTGAACAAGCTTTTTACGATGCAGTCGTGCAGTTAGTGCCGCAAACGCTGCTATCAAAACAAACTCGGAATTACCAGCAGTTGGTAGATAGTTTGACTGAAATTGCTCCGACTGTCAGCAACTTTTTTGACGGGCCAGAAAGCGTTTTGGTGATGGATTCTGACCCGGAAATTAAGCGCAATCGGTTGAATTTACTGGGTTTGCTGCGGAATCATGCGCGGGTGTTGGCTGACTTTGGGGCGATCGTCAATCGATTTTAGATTTTAGATTTTGGATTTTAGATTGCGACCAAAGGTTTTGATGTAATATCAAATCCATTGGTATCGGAA
>NZ_JAUBUC010000020.1:30556-38107 GCF_036705285.1 Microcoleus sp. B4-C1
TTATTCATTTCTATCTTCTCTCTTCTCCTCCTCTGTGTCCTCTGCGCCCTCTGCGGTTAAATCATCCCAAAAAAACCCTAACCGAAATCGATTTTAGATTTTAGATTGTGGATTTTAGATTGCGGCCAAAGGTTTTGGTGTAATATCAAATCCATTGGTATCGGAATTATTCATTTCTATCTTCTCTCTTCTCCTCCTCTGTGTCCTCTGCGCCCTCTGCGGTTAAATCATCCCAAAAAAACCGTAACATATAAGAGGAAAAAACCAAGAAAGTTCGCTCCATCACACACACAACTTATGCCGATAGCTCATATCATTGGACTAGGAAAATCAGGAATTGCCGCCGCCAGACTGCTAAAACGCGAAGGATGGGAAGTAACGCTGAGCGATCGCTCATCTTCCCCAAGCTTGCTCGAACAGCAACAGGAATTCGCTAACGAAGGAATTAAAGTTGAGTTAGGTAAATCTTTTGAACCAGTCGAATCTATAGAATTAATAGTAGTAAGTCCGGGCGTTCCCTGGGACATTCCAGCATTAGTGCGCGCCAGAGAGTTAGGCATTGAAACAATCGGAGAAATGGCTCTCGCGTGGCGTTACCTCAAATCTCCTTGGGTGGGAATTACCGGCACTAACGGCAAAACTACTACTACTGCTTTAATTGCTGCTATTTTTGCCGAGGCCGGGCTTTACGCTCCCGCTTGCGGCAATATTGGCTATGCTGCGTGTGAATTAGCTTTAGGCGAAAAACCGCCGGATTGGGTAATCGCAGAAATCAGCAGCTATCAGATAGAATCCTCGCCGTGTGTAGCGCCGCGAATTGGAGTTTTGACGACTTTGACGCCGGATCACCTCAGCCGCCACAAAACTTTGGAAAATTACTACAACATTAAAGCGCATTTGCTGAAAAAGTCGGAATTGCAAGTAATCAACGGCGACGATCCTTGTTTGCGGCAGCAAGGAGTTGACGTTTGGCCGGATGCGTGTTGGACGAGTGTCAAAGGTGAAAAAGATTTGTTGGGAAAACGCACTTTTGGAGCGTACATCGAAAACGGTTGGGTAATAGCTCAAAGCGAGAAAATTCTGCCTGCTGAGTCTTTGCGGATGGTGGGAGAACACAATTTGCAGAATTTGTTAATGGCGGTGGCTGCGGCTAATTTGGCGGGGATAGATAAAAGTGCGATCGCCCGGGCGATCGCTAAATTCCCCGGAGTTTCGCACCGCCTCGAACACATCTGCACTTGGGAAGGCATAGATTTCATCAACGACAGCAAAGCTACTAATTATGACGCCGCGCAAGTCGGGTTGGCTTCTGTGAGCGCACCGGCGATTTTAATTGCGGGCGGCGACGCCAAAGAAGGGGACGATCGCGCGTGGATTGATACAATCAAGGCGAAAGCTGCTGGGGTGTTGCTAATTGGGGATGCGGCAGGAATTTTTGCCGATCGGCTCGAACAAGCAAATTACAACGCTTGGGAGATTGTCGAAACAATGGAAAGAGCAATCCCGCGAGCAGCAGAATTAGGCAAACAAAATCATGCTAAAGTAGTGCTGCTTTCCCCAGCCTGTGCTAGCTTCGATCAATACCAAAACTTCGAGCAACGGGGCGATCATTTCCGCCAATTATGCCTCGAATCCCTGATTTAACCGACACCAATCCCGTAGGGGCGGGTTCACCAACAATTTAGGCCTAAAACCAATAATCTCGTAAACCCGCCCCCACCCAACTCTCAATCACAATCTACCGCTTTCAAGATACAAGATGCGGGTTCACCAACATCTTTAATTGGCTAACCATAATCTTCATAAACCCCCCGTCCATACTGTCTTCCAAATATCCTTAATTCTAGCCTGCTCTTCCCATTCTAGCTCCTGAAAAACTATCATTATCTCCTCATGAGTATAATCAATAATGATTGCCGCCAAATGAGCAGCGGTTTCCGCATCCAGCATGGCTGTTTTTAACTTTGCCATTGCCTCTTTATCCATTACCACTAAACTTTGAATATTGACCTCACTTTCATTTTAATTGTGTCTGCAAATGTCTTTTAATTTGGTAGGAAAATCAGCACTCTGAGCAGCACTTATTGTATCAGAATGCGGCGAGGAGATTTTAAATTCTTCGCTGCAAAGCTGAGAGAGCAATTTTTCATCAATCTCCAGAATCCGGTCTTCGGAAGCGACATTTTTTTGCAACAAAGTTGCGATTTCTCTTTCCAGTTGGCGATAGCCTTGCTGAAAGAAATCTTGAGAATTAGAACGAAACAAACCGCTATTGACTGGCTGAATTTGGCTGGGTGTCAGCGATTGAGCCGAGACAGCAGCCGGAAATCCCAAAGATGCTGCTAGCCACCAGCTAGAAATTATCTGTTTGAGAATGCTGTTCATCACTGTCGGGAGGATTTTGTACCTCAGTTGGTTTCTCGTCTTCTGACTCGCTTGCTAATTCATCTTCTCGTTCAAGTTTTTCTTGCCACTCGACAAGCTGCTGAAAAAGTTTCGGGTTAATTTCAAATACGGGTTTGTTGGTTTCTGACATATTTACTCCTAACATTTATTACATTTAACTGGTTCCCAGGCAGAGCCTGGAAACGAGTAGAAAAACAATTATGTCGATCGCAATTTACGCTCAAACCTTCAGCAGCGACATAATTATGCCAGTTAAAGACCCACCAAGCAAAGCTAAAGTAGCTAAGGTACTAATGCCAAATCCTGCTGCTCTTTTTTCGGCAGCTTGATAGTAACCCCAAGCAAACAAAATGCGTCCAATTATCCAAACTGCGCCGATACCGGCGCCCCAAATTGGGCTGATAAATTGCGAGAACAGCCACAGCGAGGGCAAAAATAGAATCATTTGCTCTAAGGTATTTTGCTGAACTCGCACAACTCGCTCAAAGTCTGGGTTCCCTGTCATCTGCGGGGGAGAAACTTTGTATTGGAATCTAGCTCTGCCGACGTTGATGGTAACAACGAAGTAGAGAATTAATGCTGAAACAGTAATTAGACTAGGCCAAAGTGTCGCGTTTGCTTCTGCGAGCATGATTCGGTATTATTGGGTGGAGTATATATCTTGATTATAAATCAATTATTGCCGATCGCGTCATTCATCGCCGTCCAGTCATTCAAGCCAGGGGATGTGATTCAACTGCTGGGTATTAGTGGCGCGCCAATTGCTTGAGAGTTCCGGGAGATCCTCGAAAACTTGCGGGCTGGGATTTTGATTCTTTTGTTCGCACCTGCATACGGAGACAAGCCCCCGACTCTTGTCGTGAGTAGCCCAAATTTTAGACTCTTATTCAAGAGCACAGATTCATCTGTGGAGTAAATTTAAAATCTAGAATCTAAAATATAGAATCTAAAATTTAGAATCTAGAATCTAAAATTTAGAATCTAGAATCTAAAATCTAAAATCTAGAATCTAAAATCTAAAATCTAAAATCGTTTGACGGATACAAGCCCCCGATTTAAGGAGATTATTTTGCTCAACCATATTCGAGACGGTCTTAAATATTTCACCCGGAGCAGGATTCATCGAGAGCATTTAAAGCAAATACGAGTTGACTTGTTGGAAGAATCAACCCTAGATATTAACTATCTTGTCTTAATTCTAGGCTCCTGTATAATTGCCACCTTTGGACTGCTGGCCAACAGTGCGGCCGTAATTATCGGTGCTATGATCATTGCGCCTCTGATGTTGCCAATCCGAGGGTTAGCATTTGGAGCGGTAGAAGGTAACGTTCTCCTCTTCCGCAAAGGTTTAATTGCATTAGCAGTCGGGACGGTGCTAGCAATTTTTCTAGCTTGTTTTTTGGGCGCTTTGGTACAACTTCCAGACTTTGGGAGCGAAGTTCTAGCTCGTTCTAAACCTACATTACTAGACTTAGGAATTGCGATCGCCGCTGGGGGAATCAGTGGCTATGCGAAAGTTCAGCCCAAAGTTTCTGCTACTCTGGCGGGAACTGCGATCGCCGTGGCTCTTATGCCGCCAATTTGTGTTATAGGTTTAGGCTTATCTCAAGCTAATTGGTCCCTCAGTTTGGGAGCAAGCCTCCTGTATCTTACTAATTTGCTGGGGATTACTCTCTCCTGTATGCTAACCTCTTTAATGGCCGGCTACACGCCCCTGCATCGCGCCGGTAAAGCCCTCTTTTGGGCGCTATCATTGACGGCTATACTTGTGATTCCTCTGGGCGTGAGTTTTGCGGAATTGATCGAGCAAGCCCAACTCGAAGCCAGTCTGAAGCGGGCGTTGCTTAACCGAACTATCACTTTTCAACGGGTGGAACTGATTAAAACTGATACTAACTGGTTGACGAAACCGCCGGAGGTTCGTCTGATTGTTCGCAGCAGCGAAGCTTTGACATCCAAACAAGTGCAGCTTTTAGAAGCATTTGTCGAAAAAGAAATGGGTCAAAAATTTACCCTAATTTTTCAAGTCAGTCAAGTTGAAGAAGTGCGGCGTTCGACGCTGAATAAGCCCCGCTCAAAACCGCAGCCTTAACTATTTTATTCCTAATTATATGACCCCAGAAACTCTAATTAACGAAGCGACTATCGAGGGCAATCTCAAGAAATTTCTTTTAGTGCTATTAGTTTCCTTAAGTGTGGCGATACTGCCGCAAATATGGGGCTGGTTGCGCCAAATTCCCTACACGCTGCTTTTAGTAATTGTCGGGTTGGGCTTGGCTTTTATAGATGTGCGATTGGTGTCGCTCTCGCCCGAACTGATTCTGTTGATTTTTTTGCCGCCTCTTTTGTTTGAAGCTGCTTGGAATCTGGAATGGTCTAAACTCAAGCGGGATTTAGTGCCGATCGCTCTTTATGCGGTTTTGGGTGTTGTTATTTCCGTTGCTGGCGTGGCTTTTGCTCTCAACCAAATAGCTGGAGTTTCTTTAGGAGTCGCGCTTTTGGTAGGAGCTAGTATATCTGCTACAGATCCTGTTTCAGTTATTGCATTGTTCCGGGAACTGGGAGTTGAAAAACGCCTAGCTTTGCTGGTAGAGGGAGAGAGTTTATTTAATGATGGCATTGCTGTTGTTGCCTTTAGTTTTTTGGTGGGATTCTCTTTAGGGACGGATGAAGTTGGCATCCCCTTTCTGGTGGGGCGTTTCTTAGCTTTTGTGGGAATTGGGATTACTGTCGGGAGTGCGATCGGTTTTGGTATCTCCTATCTCACCCAACGGTTTGATTTACCTTTGGTGGAGCAATCGTTAACCTTAGTTTCAGCCTACGGCACTTATATAATTGTTGAGGAATTGGGTGGTTCTGGGGTGATTGGTGTGGTGGTGATGGGCTTGATATTTGGAAATTTCGGCTCTCAGATAGGTATGCAACCCAGTACCAGACTGGCGGTAACACAATTTTGGGATTTTGTGGCGTTTTTTGTAAATTCGATCATGTTCCTGCTGATTGGCGATCGAATTAGTTTTGCTGGTTTGCAAGCGAATTTAGGAGTCATTGGCATAACTGTGGCGGCGATGTTTGTCACGCGAGCGATCGCTATTTTTGGTTTAGGATGGTTGAGCAATAGGTTGGCAAAATCTGAAATTTCATTAGCCGATAGAACTGTGATTTGGTGGGGAGGATTGCGGGGTTCTGTATCGATTGCTTTAGCTTTGAGCGTGCCGGAGGTTTTCCCAGAGCGGCAAAAAATTATTGGAATCGTGTTTGGCGTAGTTTTATTTACGCTGCTAGTACAAGGTTTAACCACCAAGGCGCTACTGGAAAAACTGGGGTTGTTGAGCAACCAGGAGTTGCGTCAGCAGTATCAGGAGGCGATCGCCCAACGTGTTGCTCTCAATCGGGTTCTCAAGTATCTCTCTGATGTATCGGCCGATCGTAAAATCGAGCCTGAGTTTTCCAATCATCTCGTGAGTCAGCTTCAAGAAAAATTAAACTTGCTGCAAGCAGAAATCAATCAAATGTACGATCGATCTCCTGAACTGCGGCAGATGACTATCGACAAACTCGAAGGGGATTTGCAGGCAATAGAGGCTGATACTTATGCTGAATTTGTGCGAGCGGGTCAATTGAATGAGCTGCCTGTTTCTGTGTTGCAGCAATGTTTTAAAGAGCGGAATGAGAAAATTGTTTCTTAAAGCGAATTCCTTGACAGGATTAACAGAAATAAGTTCTACTACAACGAGTACGGGTTTTGTGCTTTCGACTGAAAGCATTGTTGGCAATCAAAAACAGTCCGAATTGTTGAGGGGCAGACATGGTATAATTCCTGATATTGTAGGGTTCGTTAGCCTACGATAATTTGAATATGAGCTAGATCATAGAAAGAGTTGGGAAAATTTGGCATACTGAGAGTAAGGTTAAATAGGAGGTCAATTTAATGACCAATACTGCTCTCAATTTTAAGACTGCACCCGGACATGAAGTGCTCGCGGCGGCTGGCAAGAAAATGCTGAGACCGGGGGGGAAATTTGCTACGGAACAGTTATTTGAATGGGCGGATTTTCAGCCTGGGGAGACTGTTTTGGAGTTGGCTGCTAGTTTTGGATATAGTTCGATCGCCCTTGCTGAACGTTTTGGCGTAAAAGTAGTGGGAGTTGAGAAAAATCCTGAGAGTGTGGCCCGCGCTCGTGCTAATGTTGCAGCAGCCGGTTTGAGCGATCGAGTGGAAATTGTGGAAGGAGATATTTTTCACTTGGATCGGATTTCCCAACAGTTTGATTGGGTGTTGGCTGAAGCTATCCTGACAATGCAGTCGCCGTCAGGGAAAGCTAAAATTGTATCGGGAATTTGCGATCGTTTAAAACCAGGCGGCAAGTTTCTTTCTCACGAACTTTTAGTTAAAAACCGAGAAGCTGAAATTCACAAAGCTTTATCAGAAGTGATTCGCGTCAATTCAACGCCTTTGTCTGAGTCGGGCTGGATTGCTGTTTACCAAAACGCGGGTTTGCAAGTAGAAAAGTCTCAAACCGGGGCGATGGGCCTCCTAAATTTGCAGCGAATGTTGCAAGATGAAGGGTTTGTGGGTACTGTGCGGATTTTGTGGAATATATTAAGCCGATCGCAAATTCGCGATCGTATCTTAGCAATGCGTCGAGTTTTCCAGCATTACCAACAGGATCTAGGCTACATCGTTATCTCCGCCAAAAAACAATCTTAACCGATTCAATAGATTTTCGATTTTCACTTTTCGAGGGAAGAAAGTGAAGCCACTGATAAATTCGAGACTTGTGACCAAATTAATTAATTGTCAAAAACTATGACTACTACTCTTTTACCGCTACAATCTTCAGCAATCCAACTCCGAGACGCAATTGAATATCCCGCCGCCGGAGTCCTGAACAAAATTTTAGTCAAAGACAATAATTGTCAGTACAGTTTATTTTGTCTGGCAGCCGGAACGGAAATTTCAGAACACTCTTCGGCACGGAATGCCACAGTTAATGTCATAGAAGGAAAGGGAATTTTGACTCTTGAAGGCAACGATATTGTTTTGGAACCGGGGGTATTTGTCTTCATGCCTGGTCACGCTCTTCACGCTTTGAAAGCCGAAGAAAATTTGGCGTTTATTTTGACACTTTCCGAGGCTAATTA
>NZ_JAUBUC010000020.1:38207-99043 GCF_036705285.1 Microcoleus sp. B4-C1
ATCCCATAAATATTGCTGTAGGGGCGGGTTTTACCAACCATAATTGCCTAAAATCAATAATCTCATAAACCCGCCCTTTCCGAGGCTAATTAATCCCATAAATATTGCTGTAGGGGCGGGTTTTACCAACCATAATTGCCTAAAATCAATAATCTCATAAACCCGCCCTCCACAACCCGTGAATCGGGGCTGGTTTATGTAGATAGTGAGTTGCAGTCAAATATTGTTTGTGAAATCATGTCCCGTAGCATCATCAGTTGGGGCGGGGCGGGTTTACGAGATTGTTAGTTTGAGACGTAAATAGTTGGTAAAACCGCCCCTACGAGCATGGGGATTTTAACATTTAGTCTATTTCATCTCCCGATGCGAGATTCTCCAATTTTTCCCAATCCAATACAATAATTTTACCGCCTCGACTGTAGGAGACAAACGGCTTGAGTTTCTTAAACAACCGCACGCATTCTTCGTAGGTAATTCCAATACTGCGAGCAATCTGATAGTAGGGAAAACGTTTTTCTAAACATACACTATTATCCGCAATCTTTGTACCTTGCTCGACGGCAAAGTAATGAATAAATCGGGCCAGCCGCACGATCGCCCTTTCCGACACCAAACCGTGCACAGTCTCGTGCAGTTGCTGCAACCGCTGATTAAACACCGCCAATATTCGCAAGGCAATCTCAGGATTTTCCCGAATTGCTGCTAGCAAAACTTCCCGTTCTGTGGTAAGAACTTCCACATCAGTTTCTGCCGTCACCGTTGCGGGGGCAATGCCGTTGCCTAGCAAAGCAGGTGCAGCAAAAATATCTCCCTGAAATAAAGTGCGGAGAATTGTTTCTTTGCCCGCCGCCGCTGTTTTTGCAACCCGCAGAGAACCGCTCAAAAGAGTGTATAATTTTTCGGGGATGCGATCGCCCTCATACATCACAACTTCTCCCTGTCGGTAACTCCGAATTACTGTGTGTTCTTGCAATCGCTCTAATTCAGTTTGGTTTAAGCTGGCAAATATTCCAATTTTAGCCAGTTGCTCGACATTTGCTTTCATAGATTTAACTCTACCCGATCCGAGTCCATTGAGAGTATAGTAACGGTGAATTCAGAATATATCGAGACAAGCAGAGCCATCTACGAAAAGGCAGAACCAGAATATCGGCGCTATTATTTTGATGAGATAGCTGGCGGATTTGTACTCGTCCACCAAGACCATAATCTTAATAATTCCGAAATTTTTGTGTCTGAAGTTTTGGCGAAAATGGGAAAGAGAGTTAGACTTTTGAGCGAACAAGCACCGTCGGGAACTAAAACTCCAGACGCTGACGTTGACGGTCAAATTTGCGAATTTAAGGAATTAACAAAAGAGTCGAGTAATTTAAAAAATAGAGTCCAAGAAGGGTTGGGAAAAGCCAAAAATCAAAGTGCAAATGCAGTAATTTTTCACGTAAATATAGAAATTTACGACATTCGAGAGATAGACGAAGGCATCAGGCAAGCCATATATTGGGATGTTAAGCATCTCATGCAAACTATCATTTTGGTTTTCAACAACCAATCTGTTCTAAAAATTACTAGAGAGGAATGGGAAAATGGGCAGCGTTTTTCAAGAATTTGAAGAAATCGTAAATAACGGTATAAAAAATAATATGCCGCGGGATGCAAGATTGATTATTGTTGGAGAGATCCTCTACGCAGTAACTCGGGACGAACTCACCAATAAAGAAGGTTGGCTGCTAGAAAATATGCTCGGAGGCAGAGAAGAATGGGAAAAGGGGCTAGAATATGCTATTTTTGGAGACCCAAAACACGGACACATAGCGCCACCCCTCACTATCTCCGATCGACCTCTGGTTATTGCCGGCAAAACTTTTCATTCTCGTTTGATGACGGGGACGGGAAAATATCGCAGCATCGCAGAAATGCAGCAAAGTGTCAACGCTAGCAGGTGCGAAATTGTGACTGTAGCTGTGCGGCGAGTGCAAACAAATGCTCCGGGGCATGAAGGATTGGCAGAGGCTCTCGATTGGACTAAAATCTGGATGCTGCCAAATACTGCCGGTTGTCAAACTGCGGATGAGGCGATTAGAGTAGCTCGTTTGGGGCGGGAAATGGCGAAACTTTTAGGGCAAGAAGACAATAATTTTGTCAAATTAGAAGTGATTCCCGATGCTAAATATTTGCTGCCAGATCCGATCGGCACTTTGGAAGCGGCAGAACAATTAGTTAAAGAAGGTTTTGCCGTTTTGCCCTACATCAATGCCGATCCCCTGCTGGCAAAACGCCTCGAAGAAGTCGGTTGTGCGACAGTCATGCCTTTAGGTTCCCCCATTGGTTCAGGACAAGGGATCAACAATGCGGCCAACATTCAAATAATTATTGACACGGTGAAGGTTCCTGTGGTTGTCGATGCGGGGATCGGAACCCCCAGCGAAGCGGCGCGAGCAATGGAAATGGGAGCCGATGCACTGTTGATTAATTCCGCGATCGCCAATGCCCAAAATTCCCCGGCAATGGCAAAAGCAATGTCCATGGCAGCAGAAGCGGGGCGGATGGCGTACTTAGCAGGCAGAATGCCGATCAAAGATTATGCGATCGCCTCTTCCCCCCAAACAGGCACCGTCACGTCAAAATAAATTCCTGAATTTTCCTGGGCGCTTTTTTGGTACAGTTGTAAACATCAAAAATATTAAGGATTGTGACTGATGCCTTACATCAAAGATGACGATGGACGCCTGAACAACTTTGCTAAAGAGCCGAAGGTGTATGAAGCCGTACCTCCTAACAAGAACCAGCAGCGGAACTACATCATCCTGGGTATTGCAGCAGCCATGTTAGTCGCCGGTTTGGTGTACGTGGCTGCCTCCGTCTGAAAACTGGCCTGAGACTCAAAGCTGCTTCAAATCGCAATTTTAAATAATCCTTCGAGAAACCATGTTTTCCTTTCCCAAGGAAACATGGTTTTTGTGTTTCAATAAAAGCAGGTAGTTGCGACAATCCTGAAGCGTGCCGAGCGAGCCCGAAAGCTAAATAAGACAAGCAGAAATTTGGTTTTTTCCTCTCTGCTTTCGGGTTCAGGGACTTGGGTTGCAAATACTAACACGGGTTCGTCACCCACATAAAATTGCCAATTGAACATCTACAATCCTTTAGTCATCACCGGTGCGATTGACAATCAAGCATCCAGGATACCCGCCACGTGATTCATTCCGAAAGCAGACTCAGGGCCCAGAAATAAAAAACCTGTATCCGATAAAGGAGCCCCCGAATTTATCCGTGCGGTCAAGGCTTCAATCTAAAATCTCAAATCTAAAATCTAAAATCCATTGACTACTGCCTTCTACCTTCAGAAGACGCTCAACGTCTATAATCAGCAAGTTAAATATTTACTGCAAGACATATGGAAGCACCACATAAAGATTTGCTACAACAAATAGCCCGACTATCGGAAACTTATGCTAATTTGGCCGATCGCCTATCAATGGCAGCAAAACAACTGCAAGAGTCCGGGCTTCCTCCCTCTGACAGCTTGCTGCAAGAAGTAGCCGCCTACAGCCGCAACTTTGCCGCAGTCCAAAAACAAGCTCTCGATCTCAACAAATCCGGTATCGCCCCAGGAGAAATTACTTCCCTCAAAGACATTCAAAACTTAGTCGAGACTGCAGCAGCTTCTGAAGGTAAAGCAGAAATTCGCGATGCAGCATTGAAAGTGATCGATCGAGTATTGGCGATCGCCCACCGCGAACAAAGCGACTTCGCACCCTTACAATCAGTTCATGCCAGAGCCCGCGAACTGCAGCGCGCGATTTCCGAATCAACCCCGACTCAACTGCATTCCGACGCAGAATCCTTAGTCAGCGGCAAACACCCAGTTTCAGCAGTGCTCGCCTTGGTGGAACAGCAAGACAAATTAGACGACGAACAGTGGGTAATTCTGGAAGAAACAGTCAGCGCCGCTTTTGGCAAACAAATAGCCGTAGCCATTTCCAGAGGCAAATTAACCATTGCTGAGATGGTAAAAGCAGCACCTGCAAAAGTCGAACCCGCATTTAAACCAGCGCCAGAACAAAAAATCAGCGCGGAACCTTTGCCAGAAGTGATTGTCATCCCGTCAGGAAATGTTGCACCGAAACAAGTTACAGTTGCGCCACAGATCCAGATTTTGGAATCCCCCGCACCTTCTGTCCCCATGCACGAGGTAATTATTGTTCCCAGCGTGGAAGTACCTAAGTCCCTCCAGACAACCGGTTCCGGGAACATTGTTTTTGGGGCACCTAGGGACATTCAACAACCGGTGGCAGTAGAGGGCGGTTTGGGAATCAAAGTTTTGGTGCACATTCAGGGAATTGGCGATCGAACTTTCGGTTCTCAAGAATACGCGGGTACTAAAGCTCAAGGGCGGCGCGTCGAAGGATTTCAAATTAATATCGATCCGCCAATTCCCGGCTTAAATGTCGAGTACATGGCTCACGTCGAAGGTGTTGGCGACACTCCTTGGCTCAGTCAGGGAGAATTGGCCGGTTTTCGGGGTCAAGCGAAACGAATTGAAGGATTTGCAGTGCGATTGAGCGGGCCGCAAGCTGATAAGTACGACGTATTTTATAGCGCTCACATTCAGAATATCGGCGACACCGACGTGTCCTCCAACGGCGAATATTGCGGTACTCGCGGCAAAGCTTTGAGAATCGAGGGTATCAAAGTTTGGATCGCGCCGTCTGCGAGTTCCCAAACAGCGGCGCCTGTGGGTTTAAAAGTGTTGGCGCACATTCAAGGAATTGGCGATCGAACTTTTAGCGATCGCGAATACGCGGGTACTAAAGCTCAAGGCCGCCGCGTGGAAGGATTTCAAATTAAAATAGAGCCTCCCGTTGCCGGTTTAAATTTGCAGTACATGGCTCACGTTGAAGGAGTTGGCGATACTGCTTGGATCTCGGAAGGAGAGTTAGCCGGTTTCCGGGGCAAAGCTAAGCGGATTGAGGGATTTGCCGCGCGGCTGACTGGGCCGCAAGCTGATAAATACGACGTATTTTATACGGCTCACATCCAGAATGTGGGCGATACTCCTGTTACTGCTAACGGTCAATATTGCGGCACTCGCGGCAAAGGTTTGAGGGTTGAGGGGATGACGGTTTGGGTTGAGCCGAAAGCGTAAAAATTAAGAATGAATGGAAAATTTGCAGTTGCATTTTCCATTCATTTAGCACCGGGTTTTTCAACCAAAATATGCCATGACAGTCAGGGTATTAGGTGAAAAAATCCGGTTTATCGCCACCCAACGACAGGAATTATAGCGCAGGATCTCAGAAACCTGGTTTCTGAGTGTATTTTTCGTACTCAACCGAAATTTGTCGCAGAAACCCGGTTTCTCGTCACCTGCAAAGTCTTGGCGCACGCTAATCTCACTACTATTTGTTAAATTGGTTGAAAATAATGCTTGAACCCTAGGTAAAAGCTTCAAAAACAATAGTTAAGTTTAATTAAATTTTGTAGATAGTGGTTTCTATGACTTGCATATTTAGCCCTTCATACCGTAAATCAGCAACGCCAGTTTTGGTTGGGTAGAGTTTCGATTCGCAATGTACTCGACAAAACTCGACAACCCGACCAATAATCCGTCACTCAACTCGATGACTTATTTCCCTTGCAACACCGTACCGTTCGAGGAGAATTGTAGCCGCGATTAATATCATTTACAGTAATTAATAGCGAAACAAAACCTATAATGGTCAACTAGAAAAAATTATGCCATACAGTCAATTTACTACGATCGCCAAAGCGAAACAAGCTTTCGGTCTCACAGTCCAAGAAGGCTCTCGCTTTATACCTCCGCTAAACCCGATCGCACCCTCAGACATCCTCAGCGGCACCCTCAAAGATAGCCTCCCCATCGTCGCTACATCGGGAAGTGAAAAAGCGCGATCGGAAGGAATTATCTATCCCGTACTGCTGGAAGTGAGGCGGATTCTCGATCGCCAAATTAGCCTTTTCTCCGGCGAAGACTTCACCATCGACGAAGCTGTCGGACTGAATGGAGTGTTTGATTTTCTGCTGACGCGATCGTCCGAAGTCCTAGAAATTGAAGCCCCCGCCGTTGTAATTGTCGAAGCAAAAAAGACCGACCTCAAAAGCGGATTGGGTCAGTGTATTGCCGAAATGGTTGCCGCTCAACGCTTCAATCAAGCCAAAGAAAAAAACATCCCCATCATCTATGGGAGCGTGAGTAATGGCATTCAATGGCAATTTATCAAACTCGAAAATCAAACTGTGACGATCGACTTATCCGTCTATCCTTTGCCCCCTGTCGAGCAAATCCTCAGCTTTTTCGTTTGGATGATGCAGAATGGTGCCGTTAACTCAGAAACAATTTAACCTTCCAAAGCCGCCAAAAGACACAGCAACAAAGCCTCCGTCCACTCGACTACAGCACCGTAAGTATCGCCCGTGTGGCCGCCCAAACGGTGGTTAAACCAGGCTCCGGCAAAAATTCCGATCGCACTTCCCCCCAAAGCCATCCCCACCGCCAACAGCCACCGATCGCCCTCCAAGACAACTTGCACCACACTCAAACTCAGCAGCAACAGCACTCCTGGGATAAAATCAAAAGGAGAATAAATCGATTCTTTGTGAAAAGCTCCCTTACCCTCAGCCCGGAGATAGGGATAGCGGGCGATCGCCACCAGTTGGGCCCACCTCCCCCAACCCGCGACACCCATCAAAGCCAGCCACCGATAGTTATTCAAGTCCGACAGAGCGGCAGTTTTCAGCAGCACGATCGCGATCGCAGCCATCGCCCCAAAGGCTCCTGTAACGCTGTCCCGCATGACTTCCAGCCTGCGTACCGGGTCGGGTACAGCCAGCCCGTCAGCCGCGTCCATTGCCCCGTCTAGGTGCAGCCCGCCAGTCACGGCGATGCCCAAGACTACCACCAAGGCCGATCGAGTCAGAGCAGGCATTCCCAACAACTGCAACCCAACATCCGCCAGTCCCACCATCCCCCCAATCAAAAGCCCGATCGCCGGTGCCAAGCGGGCAATGCCCCGAAACTCCAAAGTCCAAGACACCGGTACCGGCAAACAAGTATAAAAAGCGACTGCGGCTGCGATGGCAGCGCCTTGATTCCGGAAAAAGTCGATCGTAGAGCGAACCCATTTATCATGCACCATAAGATAGAAAATTTTTCATCTGGTATGCAGTTGTCAATCGATTAGCGTGTGCCAGAATTGGACTGTAACACCCTAGTTTTTTGGATCGAGCATTCCTCCTGTCGCCCGCTCTTTTCCCCGGAAAACCTCTGTCGGCAGCGATCCCCAAGCTCCCTATCTAAAAAGACTAAACTCAAGATCCGCGTTTCCCGTACCAAGAATTCTAGCTAACTCCCTGATTTTCAAGACGGGAAAATACTACAACAGAGGCTTTTACTCCATGAGTCACGATCAATTGAATAACAGGGTAGTTGCTCCTTGCATCATCGATACAGGGATCGTCGTCAACAAACGCGATATCAAAAGATTGCTGTTTGATTTAGGACGTGTCCGCTACCTTCACATACAAGATGGCCAGATTTATAGCGAAGGGGAAGGTTATGTACTCGAAGTCTTCGCCAACCCCCAGCGTTCTACCCTGATTGCCAACCATGCGCTTTATTTGAACGTGTATAGTTTTGATTACCTGGAACTGAAACAGTCTCCTGAAGATGGTGCTTATTTTGACCTGGTTCAAGACGGACGGCTGTTGCGGTTAATTCCCCTCTCCAATCCTTTGCAAGAGCAATTCGCCCGGAATTTAAATGCTGCGGCTTTGGATGCGGTTGTCGATCAGGTACTCTCAGGCAACTGGGATCTGCAATTGGACGAAGATGATTCCCCCTTTTAATGGTCAGTCACTCGATTTTAGATTTTAGATTTTAGATTTTAGATTTACTCGCAGCGCCGTGAATCTGGGAGATAGAACTAAGGTCTAAAATTTTTTGCCCTCCACGACGATTGTCGGAAACTTGTCTCCGTTTTTGGGCGGGGTCATGGTTTTTTTTGTCGCGATGTCATCAACAATAGATTAAATAACACTCACATCTTGCACCATTCTCGCTTAACAGGCTTTTCGGCCTGTTCCACAAAGAGTGAATTTTCTTGTGGAACAGGCCGAAAAGCCTGTTCCTAAACAAGTAATTGAGAATGGTGCAACATCTCAAATAACACGGACGGCCGAGTAGCGGTTAACGAGCATCGAGGACTAATGACTGAGGACAAGGCGAAATTTTCTTTTAAATGTCAGGCTAATTGCAGCCATACCCAAGCGCGTGCAGGGGTTTTTGCGACTCCCCACGGTGTGGTGGAAACGCCTAAATTTATGCCAGTGGGGACGCTAGCTAATGTCAAAACTTTGACACCGGCACATCTTGAGGCGGCGGGTTCTCAAATGGTTTTGGCAAATACTTATCACTTGCATTTGCAGCCGGGGGAAGCGATTGTCGCAGGCGCAGGTGGATTGCATAAATTTATGGCTTGGCCGGGCCCGATGCTGACGGATTCGGGTGGCTTTCAGGTGTTTAGCTTGAGCCAAATGCGGACTATTTCTGAGAATGGGGTGACTTTTCGCTCTCCCCGCGATGGCCGCATGATTAATTTGACGCCGGAACGATCGATCGAAATTCAGAATCAGTTGGGCGCCGATGTGATTATGGCCTTTGACGAGTGTCCCCCTTACCCAGCTACGCGGGAGGAGGTGGAGGCTGCCACAAATCGCACTTACCGCTGGCTGCAACGCTGCATTCAAGCTCACTCGCGCCCGGATCAAGCTTTGTTTGGCATCGTCCAGGGGGGCGTTTTCCCCGATTTGCGATCGCGCGCGGCGAACCAGTTGGTAGATTTGGATTTACCAGGCTATGCCATCGGCGGGGTTAGTGTGGGGGAATCGGGGGATTTGATCGCAGAGATTGTGAAGGTGACTGCGCCTCTGTTGCCGGCAAATAAACCGCGTTATTTGATGGGGATTGGGACTTATCGGGAAATGGCGTTGGCGGTGGCGAGTGGGGTAGATATGTTTGACTGCGTGATTCCGACTCGCCTCGCCCGCCACGGGACGGCTTTTGTTGGTGGGGAACGCTGGAATTTGAAAAATGCTCGGTTCCGGGAGGATTTTGCTCCGCTGGATGAGTCTTGTCCTTGTTATACCTGCCAAAAATTCAGTCGGGCTTATTTGGCTCATTTGGCGCGGGCTAACGAAGTGCTGGGGTATACTTTGCTGGCGATTCACAATGTGACGGAGTTGATTCGCTTTACTGGGAGGATGCGGGAGGCGATTTTGGCAGATCGATTTACTGAAGAGTTTGCCTACTGGCTTGCACCGACAGTCGATCGATCGTGATTGCCTTGGGTGAAGATATGCGACAATTATCTGAAAATTGGGTTTAAAACCCAGTCGTTGTAGGACGGCTTTTTCCACACCGTGCGAAGTCAGAAATCCTAGGTATTTGGGTAAACATATCCACGCGCTTTGTGTGGTATGCTATCGAGATCAGACAAGATTTAAAAACCTACCCCCGGACTGGGGGAAAGTCTACGCCCAAAACATTCTTGAGGAGACATGACTACGCACGTAACGTGCATACGTGGTCAGCCTGGGAACCCTAGCAATAGGGATATTAAGACTCAAAAGTCTTAAAAATCCTCACGCCTTTAGGCTGAGGAGTGTCAAGAAAATTGTGTTGGATAGGTAGGTTGATTCATGGAAGCTGCATTACTCTTAGCAAAACTGCCCGAAGCTTATTCGATTTTTGAGCCTTTGGTTAATGTTTTGCCGGTCATTCCCGTATTTTTCTTGCTGCTGGCTTTTGTTTGGCAGGCGGCTGTCGGATTTAGATAAGTTTGATTTTAATAAAAGCAGGGGCAATTCTGGAATTGCCCCTGATTTTACGTGTTGAGTTTTTGGGCTGATCTCGTTTACGGTTGTTTCGGAATGATTTAACCGCAGAGACCGCAGAGACCGCAGAGGAAGAGAAGAGAGAGATGAATAATTAATCCGTGTAGTGCCATCCTTCAGCTACCGCCGATCGCACTTTTGAATGCCGGTCTTTCTGAGATCCGCTTGATGTAATCTACAACGGCGGGATAAGCACTGAGGTCTAGTTTTAGCATCATCGGAATGTAGGCCAACATTGAGCCGACTGCTGCGTCAGCGACGCCAAATTCATCGCCCATTAAAAATGGCTGTTTCTCGAAGATTTCATTTAACGGTTTTAACAACTTGGGAGTTTCGCGATCGCGAGTTGCTTCAGTAAATATTCCCGGCCCCAACGTAGCGTTAGCAAACGTGACCCACTGCACGATTTGAGCTTGCTGCTCCAAAGTGTCTGGCATTTTACCATATTTTTGAGCTAAATACAGCAGAATTGCGCCGGATTCCCAAAGTTTAAAATCTCCGTCGGCGATCGCTGGTACTTTGCCGATCGGGTTAATTTCGAGAAACTCTGGCTGCAAGTGTTCCCCTGCTTGCATATCCAGCATGACGAATTCGTAAGGAATTCCTATTTCTTCTAGATACCACTTGACAATTGAGGCCCTGCTGCGGGCTCCGCCGTAAAGTTTCAGCACGAAATTTTTATCCTTTAACACAATATTGCTGTTATAGCATTTTTTGGGAATTGGGAATTGGAAATTGCAGCCCACAGAGACTTTGATGTCACTCTTCGACTAATAACTACTGACTAATGACTAATTGCCGATAACTAATGGCACTTCTGTCAAGTGCATAAACAAGATTCTGCTGCCAATGAAAATCAAAATTGCTCCGCCCACTATCTCAATTTTATTTGCAAATAAGTTGCCGCATTTGTGCCCGATAAACACGCCTGCAAAGGTTAAAAAGAAAGTAATAAATCCGATCGCAGTCACCGCAAGAGCAATAGAATCTTTCAGGACAGCAAATCCGAGGCCAACTGCGAGGGCATCGATACTCGTCGCCACCGACAGCGTTATCAAAGTCCCAGTATCTAAGGGATTGAACTTTTTCTCGCATTCTTCGCTGCTTTGCAGCGATTCGTAAATCATTCTCCCGCCAATGAAACTCAAAAGCCCAAAAGCTATCCAATGGTCGATCGGTGTTATCAAAAAACTAAAACTAAGACCGATTAACCATCCTAGCACGGGCATTAGAGCTTGAAAAAATCCGAAGAATAAGGCAATTTTTAAAGCTTTATTGACCTTCATGTGTTTGATTGCTAAACCGCTCGAAACAGCGACAGCAAAAGCATCTGCTGCTAGTCCCAAGGAAAGTAAAACGGTAGTGGCTGCATCCATTTTTGTAAAATGTTAGGTGTTATAAGGAGCGCGAATTAAATAACTTACAATTTTAATTGTTATTGTGGGATGGGCGTCCCGCCCGTCCTTTTTGGATGGGCCCGACGCCCATCCCACAAACTTGTGGAAGTTATTTAATTCTCATTCCTAAGTAAAGTATTCCTCTTGACTGTTTTAGTTTACACTAAGTTTTGATATAATTGCGTTTTTATCATAATCTATTCATTTTTGACTCACATTTATTTCACAATTGGCGAGGGTTGAAAAAATCAGCGCTTAGCTATATTCTGTAAAAGATTATTTATCAAGTAGCAGAATTGACTATGCCTCCATCTAGACCCTACCAGCCATTGCTGCTCAGGTTACTGCACGGGGTTAACGCTGCGATCGCCCTTTTAGCAATTTTGAGCGCATTTCTGGTTTACAACACCTACGATGGACGGTTTGGCAAAGTCCCCGTGCCTCAGATTGCAGATATTATCGGGATTCACGGCACTTTTGGCAAGATGTTGCTGTTAGGAATAATGCCGGCTTTTGCATTGTACAGTTTCCACGCAGGCCAAAAACGCTTGGTGCAGCCGGATTCTTTTGGGAAACTAACGCAGTTGGGAAAACCGATTTGGTGGTACAGTTTGCACCGGATTGTGAATACGTTGATGTTGCTAGCACTGACTTTTTCAATCGCTTCTGGCAGTATGGTTAAGGAAGAATGGCTGCCGGCTGGGGAATTGACGCGGGTTTGGTATTATTTACACGCTTCGGGTTGGGTGGTATTGGTATTTTGTCTGGCAATGCACTTGTTGATGAGTGCGAAGGTGGGGGGTTTGCCGCTAATTTTGTCGATGTTTGATGCCGCCTATCGCCCGGAAGATTCGCCGGCTGCTTGGTGGAAGAAAATTCGCTCTTTTGTCGATCGCTCTTAATATGAAAATGCTTAATGTGAAAATGAACAGAAATATTTTATTAATTGTTGCGGAAGTCTTGGTAATGGGAGGCTGGTTGTTTGCTGTGGTTGCACCTTTATTATTTCCCTAATCCTATGCTATCAATTTTTGTTAACAAATGATAGTTAGCTCTATACTGAGGACTTCAGCCCTCCGTTTTATGATGACTAAAGTCTTGACTATGGGATGAGAATTAAATAAAATCCACTTTTCATGACTGTTGTGGGATGGGCGTCCCGCCCGTCCTTTCTGGGCGGGCGGGACGCCCATCCTACAAGAAAAAAGGGAAATTATTTAATTGACGATCCTAGGAAGCCAAATTAAGCTTTTCGCGCCGCTTACTAGCAAGATTTGCGACGGGTTTTCCTGGCGGCAAAATGCGATATCAAACGATCGGCAATTTTACCATAAACTCAGCACCGCCCCCAGTTTGAGATTTAATTTGAGGTTGAACCGGAGATTCAACTTTCAGCCTGCCACCGTGCAATTCTACAATAATTTTATAGCACACCGACAGATCCAATCCTGTAAATTTTTTAAAGGATTTAGTAGGGCCAAACTCCTCAAATATTATTTGTTGAATTTCCGGCGGAATTGTTGAACCATTGTGGGCGATAGATACAACAATAAACCTACCTGTATCATCCTCGAAAATATCGGTTTTGATAGTAATAATTTGAGCCGATTTTTCAATACTTTTAACTGCATCTATAGCATTGATGATGAGACTCGCGAATACCTGGCTCAGTTGACCTGGATAACACAAAATTGGCGGCAGGTTGTTGTACTCCTTGACTACTAATATTTTTTGCTCCAGTCTGTGAGCCAGCAACAGCAAAAGATTGTCGATGCTCTCATTAACGTTGGCGTGTTCTTTGTTGGCTTCGTCAGGAAGTGAAAATTTTCGCAAAGCTAGGACTATCTGGCGAATGCCATCGGCTCCTATTTTCAAAAAATTGAGGATTTGTGGCAACTCTTTGCTGATAAAATCTAGGTCGCAACGCTCTATTTTTTTGGCAATTCGCGGCACAGGTTCGGGATATTGTTCGCGATAGAGGCGAATTATACTAAGCAAATCTTTGATATAATCGTTGAGGTGTATCAGGCGACCGTAAATAAAGTTAATCGGGTTATTGATTTCCTGGGCAACTTCGGCGGCTAGTTGACCCACCATTGTAATTTTTTCGCTTTGTACTAAATGCTCTTCGGTGATTCTGAGTTTGGCTAATACTTCTTCCAAAAGTTTGAGTTCTTCTTGAATTTGCCCGTGGAGTTGGGATTGGGAAATTGCGATCGCCAGCGAGTCGGCAATTGCTTCCAAAACTTGCACCTCGTCGGGACTCGCAAATCGGCGGTTTGCACAGGCGAACAGATATCCAAGCCGATGATTCTCAGTTAGTACGGGTACTGCTGCGTAGTGACTATTTGTAAGTTCGATATGGGCGTGTTCCTCAGACGCTGTGGCATCAGGGGCGGCGGTTTTATGTAGCAGTATCGTTTCGCAGCGGTGAAGCCGTGCAGCTAAATCTCCAGAGGGCCCTCCTGCAACACCAAAGATTCCCAAGCGCGTCGGCAAACCTTCCCGGCAATATTCCCAGCCAAATTCTAAAGTATCTTGTCGGGGATCGTACCATGCGAAAATTGCTCGATCGAGCTTCAGTAAAGTACCGAGTTCGTCTACTGTAGTTTGGAGGATGCGATCGAGCTCCAAGCAAGCGCGAATGCGGCCAGTCAAGCGGTGGAGAAGGGCTTCTGTGCGACTGCGAATGCCATTTAGGGCAAACAGCTTGAGCGCCACAATTGCACAGAAAATAGCTGCTGCAGCAAGTACGCCGGCGGCTACTGCTAGTATCTTGAAAGGAAGGAGTTCTTTTTCGAGATTGTCGCGGGGAATTACGAGGGCGATCGACCATTCAGCTTGTTCTAAAGGAAGATAGGCAACATAAACTCTGGCGTCGTTGATTTGAGTCAGCACAATGCCAGTTTTTTGATAAACCATCTCCCGCGCTACATTTGCCAAATTAGCATCTGCAGACTCTAAAAGACTGGGAGCCGAATTGTCGATATTTCCGATTAATCGAGCGTCGGGATGCACAATCGGCACTCCTTGAGAATTGAGAACAAAAGCGTAAGTTCCGGGGCCATATTCCAGCTTTCTTACTACTTGGGCAATTCGATCCATGCTAATGACGCCGTTCATTACGCCGATCGGCTTTTGTGCTGTTTTCTCAAGATTATTTGCCGAATTTGACCACACCGGAGCCGAAATGGGAACAATACTTTGTCCTTTGAGCGTGCGAGAAATGGTAGGATCGGAAACATAGACTTCCCCAGCCATTGCCTTTTTGAAGTGTGCGCGGTCGCTGACATTAATCAACGCTCTGCCGACTTTTGTGGTGAAATAAGAACCGTCAGGATCAATTAATGTGAAGTATTGGAATTTTTGTAGTCGATTTACTTCCGATTTTAAATAAGGCTCTGCCACTGACCAATTCATCGAACGAACGGGAGCAGTATTGGCGAGGACTTCGATCTCAGCCTTTCTAGTGCCGAGCCAGCGATCGATCTTGTTGGCCCGCTCCCTAACTTCTAACAAAGCATTTCGCTCGCTTTTGGTAATAATCAAGCGGCGAACGCTTTGATAGCTCATACAACCAGTGATGCTAGCTGCCAGAATTGTTACGCCCAAAATTAAGAGCGCAGTTTGGTACCCAATAAGGTATTCGCCCTTTAATCCCGCTGGCAATAGTCTAGTTAATTTCCACCACTTTACTCTCGCAAAGCTTCGCATGGTTTGACCAATTTGTGAGATTGAAATCTTTAGCTCACCTACGATATACTCGCCCGCCTGCCAGTAGTCTTAAACTACTAGCATTCAATAATTGCGGGGATTTTTTAATTTTTCCCGCCGAGCGGCTCCTATCGTTTGCGGTTACACTCCTTATGATATAAAGGACACGGCCGTGCCGTTTTCCTACCCAGATTAATTGTAAGGACACGGCACTGCCGTGTCGAAAGCGGTGGGTAATATTAATTCTGATGCTACTCGATTTGATATCACTTTGTTAAACAGGAATAATATTATACCACTTTTTTGACAAATTAAAAAAAATTATCAACTACTTAATTCTTTTTGACAGGCGTTAATAATTGATGTTATTTAGGTGATGTGAGAAGTAGACTTTTTAGGTTGAGATGCTTGGTGTGTGTCTTAATCAAAAGTCCTGACTGTTTTTACTTCGTAGTCTGAAACCCTAGATTTTCAGTTGATAGTTCGATTGCTGAATCGCCTTAAAACCCTTATTCTACGGTTGTCATCAAAAACTGTCAGCAGTATTGCTTGATAACGAAATATTGAAAATTTTTCGTTCATTATTAATGAAGGAAAAACTTGTTAAATATTTTATTTACATCTCAAAAATCAAAACTTTTTGCGGTGCATCCGCTGGCTGAGGCACTGTTAAATTGCCCCAGTTGCGGGATTTGTTTAAAGAACCTTGTGAGTGTGTTCGTGCTGTTTCACATTGTCTTCAGTACGAATGATGCGCTCGGAGTTGAGCACTCTTTTGCGTTCTAAGGAATAAGTAAAGTCGTTGCGAACTGTTCCCAAGGGAATGTGAAGTTGAGCTTGGGGGCGGATTTTGTAAGTGCGGGCAGCAGCGATCGCCCGAAAGCCAAATTCTTCACTAAACTGAGATGATGTCGGGAATTGTGGCAACATTTTGGGTGTTTCGCCGTCGAGCACTGCTCCCAAAGTCGTCCCGCAAATCATTAAATAGGATGTGGGAATTCCCTTCAGAATTGCTTCTAAAGCTGCTGAGGGAATAGCTTCGATTACTTGCACTTCAAAAACTTCGCCTTCTTCTTTGATGAAGCAGGTAGCTACACCGACTGCTATGTAGTCGTCGGTGCAGAGATCGGGAGCGTTGGGATAAACTGTTGCAGTCGTCATAAGAAAAGCTTGGTAGTGTGGAAACCGGAAACGAGAAATTAAGCGATTTTAGATTTGAGATTTGAGATTTATTCCACGATTTTTTTCGGGGATTTTACGTTAAAAATCTCAAACCGGCTGTTCTAATAGCTAAAATTTTTTGGTTAAGCTCCAAGGAGCCGATCGCACGATTGTGTCGATCGTACCACATCAAGGTAGATGGCGGATGATTCGGCAAGGATTCCCCGCCGCCACGACGTTTGCGGGAATATTTTTGACAACCACACTGCCTGCGCCGATCGTGCTATTGTCGCCAATAGTGACTCCTGGACAAATAATACTGCCGCCACCAATCCAAACATTATTGCCAATATTAATTTCAGCGGCGAGTTCTCGGCCAGAAAGTCTAATTTCCGGGTCTGTGGGGTGAAAAGCGGTGTAAATTTGTACATTTGGCCCGCACAGCAAATTCTCGCCAATGTTAACTCGATTGCAGTCGAGAATCACGCAGCCAAAATTCATGTACAATCCGTTTCCCGCATAAATATTGCTGCCGTAGTCGCAGTAGAAAGGTGGCTCGATTTCAACTTTTGGCCCAACTGCACCAAACCATTCTGCGAGAATTTCTAACCGTTTGTCTGGTTCGTCTTCGCGGGTAGAATTGTAGGTTCTGGCGAGGCGGCGGGCTCGCTGGCGCTCTAAAATTAATTGCTCATCAGCAGCTAAATACAATTCACCTGCGAGCATTTTTTGTTTTTCGGTTTTTTCCACAGTTTTTTCCACGGTAAGAATCGGCGGTTTCAACCGCTACTTCACCAACGAACTTCATCTCTAAGAGACTGAAAAATAATGTAGGGTGCGAAGGGCGCACCTTACCGCTATAAGCTGTTGCGGCATTTAAATTGTCTGTCAAAAAAAAATCTTGTGGGGAGTAGGGGTTGGGCGTCCCGCCCGCCCTGAATATACAATTTAAATGCGCGACAGCTTAATTAGCGCGTCAGATCATTTTTTGATTTTGTAGCATACATTTAGGGTTCAGGTTTGGCCTGCAAACAAGCAGCTAAATCCAGATTGGCTAATTGCTCAAAAGCTCGATCGATCGAGCCTTTTCCCCGCAAAAAACCAGTATTTGCACCGGGACAAATATACTGTAAAGTTTCTGGCGAAAATCGATCGATAATTGACTTCACGCTGTTAATTTGCCGGGGCCAGTGAAAAGTTTTTGGCGTCCACAGCGGTACTGGGGCGGCTTCTCGGTTGGGGAGCAAGTGCCTACCCGAAAACAGCACTCCACCGCTGCCACTATGATAAAGGCAAGAGGAACCAGGAGAATGGCCAGGAGTCCAAAATGCTTTGATTCGATCGCTCACAACAAATTCTCGCTCAAAAACCGTCACCTTCAAACCCGGCAGTAAATAAGCTTCCTGCTCTTGAATCAGGATCTCGCACCCCGTGGCTTCCTGAATCTCCCGCGCCAAGGCGATAGCGCCACGGTGGGTGAGAAACAGCAGTCGCACGCCGCCGTGTTCCCGCAAAAATGTTTGGTTAATCTCATCCCAAGCGGGACAATCCACCAGGATGTTAGTTTGGTTTTCTACAATGAAATAGGCTGTTGCACCCAGGGTATCCCGGTTAGGGGGGAAAGCCAGGATATTGTCGAGCACGGGCCTGGGTTGTTTGGAGACTGAACTCTGTTGTTTCAAGGAAGTATTTCAGAAGGGAATGGGATAAATATTATGTTCTTTTTACTATGGTTGTTCGTATTGGGGCTGATCTCGTACTACTTGTTGCAAAACGGCACCAGCCGCATCACCAAGACTCCGATATGGCTGCTGTGGCTGGTAATGATGGCGCCCGCGCTGATTTGGGGTGGTTGGATGTTAGTTTACGGCACGAGCAAAACTGTACCGCCGGAGTTGGTAATTATACCTTTTCTGGTTTGCCCTTTTTTGTATTGGTTTTTGGTACAGTTGGGGCGCAAGAAAATTACCGCCGAAACTGCACAGCAGGTAGCAGACTCGGAGACTGAACCTGCAAAGCCAAAACCGCCCGTGCGGCCGATCAATGCAGCAGAAGAAGCGAGTTTGCGCGATTGTTTTCCTTGGTCAATTTACTTTTTGCGAGATTTGGAATTTCGGCCGCAGGCTGTAATTTGTCGCGGACAGTTGCGAACCAACCCGGAGGCGGCTTATCAGGCAATTCGGGAGAATGTGGAGAGGCTTTTTGGCGATCGCTTTTTAGTAGTATTTCAAAACAGCTTGAGCGGTCAACCTTTTTTTGCTATAGTTCCCAATCCCAGCCACCAATCAGGGGAAACTCCTGTCAAAACCGAATCTGTAACCCGGCCATTTTTCGCATTAGCTTTGCTGCTGATTACGGTGTTTACGACTACCCTTGTCGGGACGCGACTTGCCGGAGTTAGTGAACAAGCTTTGCAGTCTAACCCATCAATGTTGCTGCAGGGTTTGGCTTACTCGCTGGCTCTAATTACATTTTTGGGAATTCACGAATCCGGCCACTATTTAGCGGCCCGATTTTACAAAATTCGCACGACTTTGCCTTATTTTATTCCGATTCCTTTTTTCTTGGGAACTTTTGGCGCCTTCATTCAAATACGGAGTCCCATTCCCAACCGCCGAGCTTTATTTGATGTTAGTATTGCCGGGCCCCTTGCCGGTTTAGTTGCGGCAGTGCCATTATTGATTTGGGGTTTGAATCATTCGACTATTGTACCGCTGTCTGAAAAGTCGGGAATGTTAAATTTTGACTCTTTCAAACCCAGTTTTTCGCTGCTGATGACTTTGTTGAGCAAGTTAACCTTGGGTGGTGCTTTCAATGCGGAAACTGCGATCGATTTGCATCCGGTAGCGGTGGCGGGTTATTTGGGTTTGATCGTGACGGCGTTTAATTTGATGCCGGTGGGACAACTCGACGGCGGGCACATTGTACACGCGATGTTTGGCCAGCGAGCGAGTATGGCGATCGGGCAAGTTGCTAGACTTTGTATGCTGCTGCTTTCTTTTTTGGAACAGGGTTTGCTGCTGTGGGCGATTATTTTGTTTTTCACGCCGCTAAACGACGAACCGGCGTTGAATGATGTCAGTGAATTGGACGATCGGCGGGATTTTTTGGGGCTAATGGCGATCGGGCTTTTGTTAATGATTTTGTTGCCTGCGCCCAGGGTACTCCTTGAGTGGTTAAATGTTTAGCAGGAAGAGGGAAATTCGGCAACGGATTCGCTCGACGGATTTAACTAACGGATGGATGTCGAAGTTCGAGGTAATAGAGAGGAAGGAAGAAAAGAGAGGTTGACAAAATCCTGCAAGGGTTGCTATACAAGCGAGTTTAGAATTTATCCACTCGCTTTCTATCTCGAAGTAATCTTTATTTTCACCGACTGATTAGAGAAATATGTCTTACAAATCCTTTACTTTCCAACAATTAGAAGAGCGATTTGGATTGGAGCTATCACTCAGTCCTATTTTGAGTGCCAAGGTGATTCCTGTAGAACCATCCGAATGGCTTTGGAGAGCAATCGAAATTAGTTCTAACACTGCTGTTACAACTGTAAAAGAACGTTCGGAACGGATTATTTCTCCTATTCTGTTAGAATTTAGAGAAAGGAATAACCGACAATTTTCTATTTTTTCTGGTTGGTCATTTGATGTAGATGCTGAGCTGGGATTGAATGGGGAATGCGACTTTCTATTGTCTTCCGTGCCGTTTGATTTTGAAATAAAAGTTCCGGTTTTTGTATTGAGAGAAACCAAAGGCGGAGAAATAGAATCTTGTCTGCCACAGTGTGCAGCACAAATGGTAGCTGCTCAGCTATTTAACGAACGCGAACACAATTCCATACCTGCAATATATGGCTGCGTAACTACTGGCGTTGTCTGGCGGTTTCTTAAATTAGAAGGAAAGAATTTAATTATTGATGTTGATGTTTATTGTCTAGATAATGTTCCTATGATTTTAGGTGTTTTGCAAACAATTGTTAATTTATACCAATAGTTTGACGACTATAATAAAATAGGTTTATAGGAAAAATCCCTGGTTATTACCAACTTAATAATCTTTTTTTACCAGAGGCAAGAGCGAAAAAAATTACCGAAAATCAAATACAGCATATTCCATGTATATGTGGTACACACAAGAAGAGAGACGCGAGTAAGGTGCGTCGCCACCCGTCAATCTGCAATCTTTATCAAAGATGAAGGAGCGACGCACCCTACGGACTAACACCACATAATATAGCTGCTCCTGTACTTCATGAACCACCGAATATGCTGTAATATCAAATCCCTTGGCATCGGAATGATTCACCTGTCTCTTCCGTTTCTCTGTATTCTCTGCGCCCTCTGCGGTTTAATCATTCCAATACAACCGGAATTCATTTAATATAGCTGTACCAATAATCGCAATGACTCCAGAAAAAACAGCGCTAATTCCGATTTATCGCGAGCAGTGGCGAGCAATTGGACTTTCGATCGCACCGATCGATCGCCCCAAGCGACAGCGGCCATCAACACCGCCTACAACATCATCCGCTATCTTGAACCGGAAATTATTTTCTGTGACAGCCATGACGCTGCTTTGCAAGCTTTTAAACCGCTAATAGAAGGCGATTTGGGCAGCGAGTTGGGCAGGGAAATTCGCGAGAAAATTCACATTGAATTGTACAATCAATTGAGGTATCAACTCGGCAGCGAACTGCAAAACCAACTTTACAGCCAACTTTACAACCGGCTGTACGACCCGATATATCAATTGCACAGTCAAATTAAAGATGAACTTCTAAACAGATTTATCGGCGAATTAGATAGTAGCGATTGGGACAGCATCCTGAACCGCCAATTTTACAACAATAACTGCATAGTTTCAGAATTGTCCGCTTTTAACGGCAGTTGGGTTGATTTTTGCATTTCAGTGTTAAATTTGGAGTTCGATCGCCCTTTATACTCAGCCTTTAAATCATTGGTGGAAAACTGCGGCTGGATTTACCCGTTTGAGAAAATGTGCTTTGTGTGCGATCGCCCGATCCAACTTCATTTTGATAGCGAATATTTGCTCCACGCTTTATGTCAACCAGCGGTTGAATTTGCTGACAAGTTCAGTGTATACTCTTATCGTGGCGTGCGACTGCCGGAAATAATCGGTCAAGTTCCGCCCCAATCTTGGCAAGCTTCATGGCTATTAACAGAACAGAATGCCGAAGTGCGGCGAGTTTTGATTCAGGCGATCGGCTATCCGAAAATTTGTCAAGAATTGCAAGCAACCGAATTGGATAAGTGGGTAGCCACGGGGGGCTACCCCTACCAAGAATATACTTTGTTGAAAATTGAGAATAATATTGACATAGAGCCAATTTATTTGTTAAAGATGACTTGTCCGAGTACGGGACACCTTCATGCTTTGCGAGTGCCGCCCAAAGTGCTAACGGCTAAAGAAGCGATTAGCTGGGTAAATTGGGGAATAGATCCCGAAGAATTTCAAGTCCAGACTTGAGGGGAAAGTTGAGAGTTTTGAGGGCGCGAGTTGACAGTTAAAGAATTACAGCGCCACAAAAGCAGCGTTCTGCACAAGTCCAGAACAATTAAAAAATGTAGAATTGCAGCCACCGCTTGATACTATGTACTCTGGCAGCTAAAACCCACAACTTCAAATCGACGTCAGGAACCTCAGCCCTGACGGCATGAGGCTTGAAAGAGAAATCTAACAAGCCATCCTGACCAGCCTAAGTCTTAACTGACTACGTTTTTTGAGTCACGACACCGGGCGGATGCGAAGCTAGTCCCCTGCTCTGTCGCTAGTAGTTAAACAACTTTAAGGTCACTGAAGTAGTGCTGCTAGCCTAACAAGCTCAGAAAACCTTGGCGAAGCTAACTTTACCCCAGAAATGGGAGTTTGAGGCAACCATACCTCATCGGAGGGGCAACGATACCCCTCCACCCCGCGAGGGGATTTAAATTAATGTAAAGCCGTGCTAAAAGCACGGGGTTTCTACCCATTTTTCTGATGAGCCAGCATTCAGACCGCATTGCCCCTCACGGCGGCATCCTGGTCAACCGCATTGCCACACTAGACCAAAGACAAGAATTTTTCGACAAAGCAGAGTCCCTGCCGCGAGTTCAGCTTTCAGATCGATCGATCTCCGACCTGCAAATGATCGCCATCGGCGCCCTGAGTCCCCTCAAAGGGTTCATGAACGAAGCTGATTATCGATCGGTCGTTAAACAAATGCGCCTCTCCAACGGCCTTCCGTGGTCGGTTCCCATCACCCTCTCGGTAACAGAAGAAGTCGCCGCCCCCCTGAAAGCAGGAACTTTAGTGCGCCTCGACACCCAGGCGGGCGAGTTTGTCGGCATCTTGGAACTTGCAGAAAAATATCACTACAGTAAAGAAGAAGAAGCCATCAACGTCTACCGCACCGACGACATCAAACACCCAGGTGTCCAAGTAGTAGACCAATCCGGGCCCGTTAACCTCGCAGGCGACATTTGGCTGCTGGAACGCGAACTAGATGTTCGCTTCCCCCAATACCAAATTGACCCGGCGAAATCGAGAATGCTGTTCACAGAAAAAGGATGGAAAACCATAGTCGGTTTCCAAACCCGAAACCCCATCCACCGGGCCCACGAATACATTCAAAAATGCGCCTTAGAAACAGTAGACGGCTTGTTCTTGCACCCGCTAGTCGGGACGACAAAAGAAGACGACATCCCGGCTGATGTGCGGATGCGCTGCTACGAAATTCTGCTAGAAAAATACTATCCAAAAGATCGCGTAATTTTGGCAATTAATCCGGCGGCGATGCGCTACGCCGGGCCGCGAGAAGCAATTTTTCATGCTTTAATTCGCAAAAACTACGGCTGCACTCACTTTATCGTGGGGCGCGATCACGCTGGAGTTGGCGATTATTACGGCACTTACGATGCCCAACATATTTTTGATGAATTTGAGCCGGGAGAATTGGGAATTGTGCCGATGAAATTCGAGCACGCTTTCTATTGCACACTGACGGAACAAATGGCTACAACTAAAACAAGCCCCAGCACTCCCGAACAACGGGTGCATTTGTCGGGAACCAAAGTTCGGGAAATGCTGCGCGCTGGAAAATTGCCGCCGCCCCAGTTTTCCCGGCCGGAAGTCGCTGCTGAATTAGCCAAGGCAATGAATATTTTTAGTTACGAGATTTAAATCTTGAACTTTGGTGGGGGCGACATTCTGAAGAGTTTTGAATTTTGAGTTTTGAGTTAAAATTTTATAATTTTAAACTTAAAGCTCAAAACTTAAAACTTAAAACTTATCTTAATACTAAACACTCACAACTTAATTAAATTCCCTAAAATTATTGCGGGGAATTTAACTAAAAAGTCACAACTTAAAATTCAAAGCTATTTAAAAATGGGACTCAAGCGGCGGGAATTTTTGCAGCAAGCTGGCCGGGTGCTGGCCGCCATCGGAATCGGCGAGGCCCTGTGGCTGCCGTTGGGCGATCGCTACCTCCAAGCCTTAGCGCAACCGACAGCCAGGAAATTGGCTTTGTTGGTGGGCGTTGACAAATATCCAGACTCGCCCCTGCACGGCTGCGTCACGGATGTGGAAATGCAGCGGGAACTGCTGATATATCGGTTTGGGTTTGTGCCGTCGGACATTTTGACTTTGACTGACGCTCAAGCTACGAGGGAGAATATCGAGACGGCTTTTGTGACTCACTTGACTCAACAAGCAAAACCCGGTGACGTGGTAGTTTTTCACTTTAGTGGCTGCGGTAGCCGAGTCAGTTTGGGCGAGTCTCCCGGAAAAATCCAAAACAGTTTGGTGCCGGCGGATGATGTTTTGCCGTTGTTAGCCAACCGGGCGGTGAACGATATTTTAGAGGAAACGCTGTTGCTGTTGATGCGATCGCTCGCGACAGAAAATGCGATCGCCATCCTCGACACCAGCTACCACTATCGGGGTTTCCCCACCAACGGCAATTTTCGCATTCGCTCCCGCCCCCGCCCCACCATCGGCGAGCCTCGCCTTGCAGAATTAACGTTTGCCCAAGGCCTCCGAACCCGCAAAAATCTCCGTCCTGCAGCCGCCGTACTTGCCGCAGGTGCGGATTCCCAACTCGCCGCCGAACAAGAGTGGGACGGATTTACCGCAGGTTTGTTTACCTACGCCCTCACCCAAACTTTGTGGTGGGCAACTCCCGCTAGCAGCTTCAGCGTCAGTTTCAGTCGTGCTGCGGGCAATGTTTACAGCAAGCTGGCGGGGTTATCGCAGCAACCGCAAATTCTCAATCACGATTTAACAATCGCGCCGGCGGTGAATTTTTCAAATTTAATGTTGAATTCCCCTGCATCTGACGGCGCTGTGACGGCGGTGGAAGAGGGGGGCAAAACTGTGCAGTTGTGGCTGGGGGGGTTGTCGCCCTCGGTTTTGGAGTTCTCCGAGGGTTCTGTGTTTGCTGTGGATTCCTCCGAGGGCGCGAGGCTTTTGCTGCGGGGACGCACGGGCCTTTCTGCTAAAGCCCAAGTTTTAGATGGGTCTGCTCAAACAGACGGCCAATTAACAGTCGGCGAATTGGTGAGGGAAGAAATTCGGGTATTGCCGCGAAACATCGGTTTGACAGTAGCTTTGGACTCGGGTTTGGAACGCATCGAGCGGGTGGACGCTACCAGCGCTTTTGCGACTGTGCCGCAAGTTTCGGCGGTAGGCAGCGAGCAATTGGCTGACTGTCGGTTCGGCAGAGTCCCGGAAACGACTTTAGCCGAAACTTCTTCGGCTCACGAGCCTGCTTTGTATCCCAGCCGTTACGGTTTGTTTTCTTTGGCTCAAACGCTGATTCCCGATACTGAGGGCGACGGGGGAGAAGCAGTTAAGGTGGCGGTGCAGCGCTTGACTCCGCAGTTGAAAGCGCTGCACGCTGGGAAGTTGCTGCGGCTGACAGCCAATGAGGGGTCTTCGCGCCTGAAGGTGCGGGCGGTTCTGGCAACTACCGCACCGCAAGCGCGGGCTGTGGCGCAGCGAGAGCCGGTGCGGGCCGGCGGTGATTATCGGCTGGAACCGCTGAGCGGAGAAAGTGAGAAATCCGCCAGTGCTCATATATTAAGTGTGAGCAACAGCAGCCGAATTCAGTGCAGATTGTATAACGACAGCGATCGCCCGGTTTACTTTGCGGTGTTTGACTCGGGCAGCGCGGGACGGCTGTCAGTGCTAGGCTATGAGGGCAAAGACGGTGTGGGGGGGATGTCGCGGCCGATCGCTCCGGGGGAGAATTTGATTGTACCGGCGGCTGGGGGGAGCGGATGGGCGGTATCCTTGCCGATCGGACTTGCGGAAACTTTCATTATATTTAGTGAGAGTCGCTTCGATCAAACTCTAGCTGCAATAGAAGCCGAGATCCAGCAAACGAGGGCTTCCTTGCCAATTCGAGTGCTGTTGAATCCTTTAAATGTGGCGCGGGCGGTGATCGAAGATTTGCACGCTGCTAGCATTCCGGGGGTGCAGAAAGCGGGGATATCGACGGACGATTTGGCTTTGGATGTGAATGTTTGGGCAACTCTGAGTTATGTTTATCGGGTGGTTTAATTGTTAAAAACTCCTCGATCAGAGTCGGCGATTGAAATCGCTTTTGATATTATGTCCGGTCGATTACCCCTAATACGGTAGGGGCGGGTTCACGAAAAAAAAATATCTGTCAATAATTGACAATCTCAAAAACCCGCCCTTTTAATCGCGGTCACTCGATCGGACTCGGACTTTGTTTGACTCTCGACAGCGGTTTCAACCGCCGCATCATAAAGGGGGTGGATTTCGCCGGATTTGGTATCAGAAATCAAGACTGATAAAGCTTTTCTACCATTTGAGCCAAGCGTTTCATAGCAGTTTCAATCTCATCATTTGTTGCAGTCAAACTGATGCGTATACACTCATGTTTGTGCTGCCAATCTTCCCGCAAACCGGGGAAAAAAGAACTTCCTGGCACCACAATTACGCCGACTTTTTTCAACTCTTGATACAGTTCCCAATCAGTCATTGGCAAATCTTTCAGCCACAACCACGCGAAAATTGCTCCTTCGCCCCGGTGCAAAAACCACGGCAAATCTTTCGGCATTGCTTGTTCTAGAGTGCTTTCTACGATCGCAAATTTGCTTTGATAGTACGGGCGAATTACGTTGATGGAGATATCGGCAAGAGCGCCGGAAGCAATGGCACGAGTTGCGATCGCCTGTCCGTATCTTGGCGAATGAATGCACATATTGGTCTGAAAACATTCTAATATTTGAATGATTTTTTCATCGCCGATCGCAATTCCGATTCTTTCACCCGGCAATCCGGCTTTCGACAAACTCATACAGTGCACGATATTGCCACCAAAAATCGGCGTCATTTCGGTAAAATTCAAGGACGGGAACGGAGGGCCGTAGGCAGAATCCACGAACACCGGTGCGTCAAAAGCGGCCGCTAAATCGGCAATTTTCTTCACTTCGTCGTCGCTGAGAACGTTGCCGGTGGGGTTGCAGGGACGGGAAAAAATGACGCAACCGGTGGTTTGGTCGATCGACAATTGGCTGAAATCCGGGCGATATTTGAACCTGTGGGCGGCCGCATCAATATCGAGGGTAGGTTTGCAGGCGACTACCGCTTCGGGAATCAAGCTCACGCCGCCGTAACCGGTGTAGTCTGGGCTCAGCGGTAGCACGATATTTTTAAGGCTACCCCCCCTAGCCCCCCCTTGGTAAGGGGGGGATTGATTGGCCGTTGCCCCCCCTTGGTAAGGGGGCGATTGATTGGCCGTTGCCCCCCCTTGGTAAGGGGGGGATGGGGGGGGTGCGGTGTAGCCGCCGAAAGCGTTGGCTGCGTAGAAGTAAATTGATTGACTTCCGGGAGTAATTAGAATATTGCGATCGGTCAAATTCAGTCCGTAACGCTGATTAAAATCCGCCAAAACCGCATTGATAAACGGCTGATAACCTTGACTGGAACCGTAGCGACAAACCACCTCGCCGTATTCCGGGCCCGCCAAAAGTTCCGCAGTGCAGTCGCGCCACAACTGCTCGACTTCCGGCAAAATCACCGGGTTTCCGGCGCTCAAATTGATAAACTCCTGCCCGCTGCCGGCTCTGAGAGTTTCAATAATATCTTTCATAATTGCCCGAACTCCCGTGAGGTGGGACATCTGAGCGCCAAATTGAGTCAGGGCAGGGTTCATAGCAAATGCAGCGACAATGATAGAAGTTTACAGTTTACCCATGATAACTCCAGTCGCCGGCGTTAGCCTAGCTGATCTGGGGCATGGGTTGTCGATCGAGCATCTGATTAATTCAATAAACTCGATGCACAGCGTTTTATTTCTTCCCCTGTGCGCCCGCCGGAGTATAAGATTGTGGCCATTTGTGGAGTTCGATCGAACTGAGATGTTGCACCATTCTCAATAAGCTTTTTAGGAACAGGCTTTTCGGCCTGTTCCACAAGAAAATTCACTCTTTGTGGAACAGGCCGAAAAGCCTGTTCTTGACAATGGTGCAAGATGTGAGATCGAACAGTGTTTTTTACCTAAAAATTAGCGAACCGAACAGCCATCTCTAATTCAAGAGTTGTGGTAAGATTTCACGCCGTCGCGCCCGATGAATTGCCGCTCCTTGACAACAACCATTGGGAGAATCTAAAATTAGTCGTAAAACCCGATCGCAACAGAATTTTATGGGAGCCTGTTACTGCTATAATTACAGGTTTAATCCAGCCTCAAAAATCCGATTTGTTGCTAGCTCATTTTCATGATTCGCGGTTTTTTGACAGCGGTGCATTTTATTATCAATCCGACTCAAGCCAATATCTGTCGTAAGATCGACCTTTGAGTGGCATTACATAACAAAAACGTAAATTTTCACCCAATTAATTGCCGTAAAATTCAATAAAACAATGACACACTTTCCACTTATAGAATACGAGCAACTTACAGATCCTAAAGCCAAAGCAGTGTACGAAGAAATCTTGACAGACTTGGGGTTTGGCATCGTCCCCAACCTGTTCAAGTCAATGGCAATCAACCCTGACATATTAGAAGCAAATTGGAAAAAATTCCGGGGAACAATCCTGCAAGGAGACTTACCCCGCACGCTTAAAGAAATGGTCGGCGTCGCTATTTCCCAATCAAATAATAGCGAGTACGCTCTCCAAGTTCACCTACACGGATTGTCAGCCTTGGGGATGAGCGAAGAACTACTGCGAACCCTAGTTTCTGACTTTGCCAACTGCCCTTTGCCAAAACGTGATAAAGCCGTAATTACCTTTGGCTTGCTGGCTGCTACAAAACCCCTGGAAGTGACAGAAAATGATTACCAAAACCTGCGGGATTTAGGGCTAGATGATTCTGAAATATTTGAGATTATTGCGACAGCAGACTTGTTTAGCTTTGTCAACCGATATACGGATGCAATAGCCCTGGAAATAGATGCTTTGTAATCTATATTGTATACCCCTATTATGGGCGATCGGCTAGAAGATCAAGATCGAGAAGAACTTCTGTTGACAGCCCGCCGTTTGTTAGCAGAAGCTCAAGCCCTTTCCATCCGCATTTCCGCCGTCAACGAAGTTGCCACTGCCATTAACCGCACCCTCGATCTGGGCCAGATTTTGCGGGTAGTAGGCAAGCAAGCCAAATGGTTGCTCGACTTTGAACACTGTAGCGTTTGCCTGCACAGCACTAATGCTTGCATGACTTTATTTGGCCCACATATTCCTGTAGATATTGCAGCCCTCCCAGAGGGCGGCCCTATTCACAAGGCCTTCAACACACGTCAACCTCAATTAATTCAAGAAGCAGAGGCTACTGCTATTTTATCCCCCTACGCTTCGCAAATAATCCTTCCTTTGGAAAGCGAAGGTAAGGTTTTAGGAACCATTAATTTTGCCACAACCAAGCCGCGAGCTTACACTCAAGAAGACTTGCGGATTGGCTATCTTTTGGCTTTGCAACTATCCTCAGCCATCCGCAATGCTGAACGTTTTAAAGAAATAAATAGGCTGTATTCCGAACTCGATGCCGAAAAGCACAAATCCGATCGGCTACTGTTGAATGTGCTCCCGGTTGAAATTGCCGAGGAACTCAAAAATAACGGCAAAGTGGAACCACTTTATTATGATAACGTATCGGTTTTATTTACTGACTTTAAAGGCTTTACTCAGTTATCTGAAAAAATGACGCCGCGAGAATTAGTTGACGAACTAGACTATTGTTTTTCTTATTTCGATCGCGTGATGGATAAATACTCTATGGAAAAATTGAAAACTATTGGCGACAGCTATATGTGCGCCGCAGGAATTCCTACGCCTCGCGCAACACACGCTTTTGACGCTGTACTTGCTGCCATAGAAATTCGACAGTTCATGGATTTGCGAAAAATACAGAAAGCTCAAGAAAATATCCCTTATTGGGATATCCGCATTGGCATTCATTCAGGCCCAATACTTGCTGGGGTAATTGGCAATAAAAAGTTTTCCTATGATGTCTGGGGAGATACAGTTAATACTGCATCTCGGATGGAATCTTCCGGCGTACCTGGAAATATCAATATCTCTCACGACACGTTTGAATTAGTTAGAGATTTTTTTGAATGCGAATACCGAGGCAAAATTTATGCTAAAAATAAAGGGGAGTTGGATATGTATTTGGTTCGCTATCTTAAATAAATTTGGGACTGGCTAATTGCTAAGGGAAAATGGCTAAGCGAGCCATACCATTTTAGATTTTAGATTTTAGATTTTAGATTTTAGAATTGGGGATTACTGATTACTATCACGGTTTGGATCGCTGGCCTACAGTTGCAGTTTTTTTAAGGGCTGTTAGATATTGCAATCCTTGCAGGAGTCGTAAATTTTTTACCCCACCCCAACCCTCCCCTTATAAAGGGGAGGGAGTAAGAAATTCACAAATGATGCGAGGATGGCTATATCGCTCGAAGTTTTTTTCAAAGTTCGGTATTGTATCGGATTGTCACCAAGCTATATTAAAATTATCGAGTTGTAGATTTTATTTTTTAATTATTTATGCGTATTTGGCAAGCCGATTTTTACCGCCGCCCTCTCCAAGACGAAACTGGTAAACCACTGTGGGAACTCTTAATTTGCGAATCGGAAGGCAGTTTTCAATTTAGCGCTGTTTGCAGCCAGGGGGACGCAAATTCTAATTGGCTAGCCTCGCAGTTGCAGCAGCAAGCTCAAACCCAGAAGTTGCCGGACTTAATTCAAGTATTTAGGCCTCAGTCTCTGGGCTTAATTGAGGCTGCGGGCAAAGTTTTGGGTGTCAAGGTGGAAGCGACTCGGCGCACTGCGGCTCTGAAATTGCTGCTGCAACAACGCGCAAAAGAATATTCGAGTCTGCCTAATTATACAGGTGAAACTTACAGTGCGATCGCCCTCGACTCGCCGCCACCCGTACCCTTACCCGAAAACCTCTGGGGCGATGGCTGGCGTTTTGCTTCCCTACCCGCCGGCGACATTGAAGAGGCTTTCCAAGGGCGTCCCGTGCCCATCTTGGAAATGCCAGAATTGCTGTTACCGCTGAATTTAGGCTTGGCCTCAACAGTACCCGTACCGGGAGTTGTAATTGACGGCGGACGCCAGTCTATGCGGTTGGCTAGATGGCTTCAGGATGCCAAACCTTTTGCTTTGAATTATATTGCTGGAGAACCAGACGGATTGATATTGGAAGCTGGGTTAGTAGATAGGTGGGTTGTGGCTACTTTTGAAGATAGCGAGGTGAAAGCCGCGGCCCAAATTTACCAACAGCGCAAGCAATTAAGTAAAGGATTACATTTTTTGTTAGTGCAGCCCGATGATAGTGGCATGACTTATACAGGCTTTTGGCTGTTGAATTTTGATCGATAAGATGTAAATAATATTATTTATGATGTTGATAAATCGCGCGCCGAAAAATAGTAAAACAGCGCTCGAACTCAGTTCCCGCCGATACAGACTCAAACACAAATTTTAAAACAGCTTCTGGAGCTAACAAGAGATTGTGCTGCCAAGTTATTCTACAACTAAAATCAATCCGTTTTGGATGCCCTGACACACTCGGTTGATGTGACACTGGTCTTTTTCGTTCAGACCTTTCTGGGCTAGCATGGCTGATTTCAGTAGCCGTCTGTCAAGGGGGGTAATTTGACGAAAAGCAAAGATGCGCTGGACGATCGCCTCGATCGAGATTTTGGGGAGGTTAGCAGAGCTGACTGTCATGGTCTTAACACGCTAAAAATAAGTAACAGAACTATGTACCTTTATTTTTAAAGATTTTGTGAAGCTACTTTGTGATTATGATCACAAAATTTTCGTGACAAAATAGTGTATGTGGGGTGACTGTTGTCACCAAATCTTCAATTATCTTTACACCAACTTAACGATGGCCCGATAGAATCACTGTGGTAAAACTCAAGCAGAGGGTAAAAATGGCACAAGCAAAAATCGGAATTATCGGCGGCAGCGGTTTGTATAAAATGGAGGTCCTCAAAGATATTGAAGAGGTGAAAATTGATACACCTTTTGGATCGCCATCCGATGCCGCCATTGTGGGAACATTGGACGGTACGCCGGTAGCATTTCTGGCTAGACACGGCCGCAACCACACTTTTTTGCCCTCAGAAGTGCCGTATCGCGCAAATATTTATGCCATGAAGAGTTTGGGAGTTGAGTATTTAATCTCAGCGTCGGCGGTTGGTTCCCTGAAAACAGAGGCGAAACCTTTAGATATGGTAGTGCCGGATCAGTTTATCGATCGCACAAAAAATCGAGTTTCTACCTTTTTTGGAGAAGGAATAGTCGGTCACATCACATTCGGCGATCCGGTTTGCGGCGAATTGGCTAAAGTGTTAGCAAGTGCGATCGAATCCTTGAATCTTCCCGACGTTAACCTCCACCGGGGCGGCACTTACGTCTGCATGGAAGGCCCCGCATTTTCCACAAAAGCAGAATCAAACCTTTACCGCAGTTGGGATGCCACAGTCATTGGGATGACAAATTTGCCGGAAGCAAAATTAGCGAGAGAAGCTGAAATTGCCTACGCAACTTTAGCATTAGTCACGGACTACGACTGCTGGCATACCGAACACGACAGCGTAACTGTAGAAATGGTAATAGCAAATTTGCACCGTAATGCAGAGAATGCTCAAAAAGTCATTCAAGAAACAGTCCGTAGACTAACAGAAAATCCACCTGTTTCTGATGCACATTCTGCTTTGAAATATGCAATTCTGACTCGGCTGGATCAAGTGCCGACGGCCACTAAGGAGAAAATGGGTTTGCTATTGCAGAAATATTTGTAAAACGAACCGCGAAGACGCAAACAGCGCGAAGGAAAAACTGCATCCCTTCTTTCTCTTCCTTCGCGTCCTTAGCGTCTTCGCGGTTCATTTAATCTTACGACTATTTGTTATCGTAGAGATTACGATTATTTCTGAAGGATTAATTAATCAACTGCTTGAATGCGTCATGTTCGCGAATCTTCTCCAAATCAGCTTCAGTTTTTGCCAACTCTTTACACACATTCGGATTGAGATTGAGGGCGCGCTTTAAATTTTCAATTGCTAATTCAATTTTACCTTGTAGCGCATAACATCGGGCTTTGTTGTACCAAATTCTGTAAAAATCAGGCCTGATTTTAGCAGCATTGTCGTAGGAAGCGATCGCAGCTTCGTATTTTTGCAATTTGGAGAGTGCAACGCCTCGATTGTTCCAAGCGTCAGTATAATCATTTTTAATTTGTAGGGCTTGATTGTAAGAAATTACTGCTTGTTCGTACTCCTGCATTTTGGAAAACGCAACGCCTCGGTTGTTCCAAGCATCGGCATAATCGGGTTTGGCTTGAATTGCTTGTTCGTAACAGCCGATCGCCTCCTGGTACTTCTGCAACTCCAACAATACCACGCCTCGATTGTTCCAAGCGTCGGGATAATTGGGGCGAATTGTAGTAGCTTGTTCGTAGGAGGCGATCGCCTCTGGATACCGCTGCATTCTTGTGAGCACTACTCCTCGGTTATTCCAAGTATCGGCTAAATCCGGCTGAATTTTCAGGGCCTGATCGTAAGCCGCGATCGCATCTTGATAACGGTTTTCAAAGAAACAAGCATCTCCCTGTTTAGCATAGTCGGCGGCCGTCAATAGCTGTTGGTAATTGCCATAGTTAACCGGAGCAAATTCTTGAATTTGGGCATCGGGGAATAAAAGGTCTGTTTCTGCCTCTGCCGAGTGATTTTGGTGTTGAATTTCGCCTAAGATAGTTTCAGCGTCGGAAATTAATAGTTTTAATTGAGAGATTGTATCGTAATGGAGACTTTCAATTTCTTGGCGGGCAATTGTTGTCTGCTTGGACAATTTGCTCAACAGAAACCAAACCCCGACTCCGGCTGCTGCCGGAAACAAAGTTAGGGCAATTACCAGCCCGTTAAGCAGTACCGCCGTGCGCCCGAAGGCAATGTCAACTTCTTCTTGAACTCGATCGCGAATTTCTTCTTTAAGTTGCTGCTGTGAGAATTGCTGCTGAACCAACAGTGCCGCCGTCGGTTCAGACGCAAAAACGGTATTGGCGCAGACTAGAATAGTCAAAAGGGCGATCGGGCTAATACTTTTTCTAAAGATACTTGACAAACGCATTGCCTTAGTGATACGCACCTGAGTTGCGATTTCCATGTGTCAAGAGATGCTGATAACGATGATCCCAGACTAGCCCATTTGTTCAAAAACTATTAAATACAGGATATCTGTTGTGCAGTCCCCTCCGATCAAATTGCTGACGCAAGAATTGCTAGACGAAGTTGCCGCTTCCTCCCGCCGCAGTCCCCGCCAGCGACAAAACTACAATTTCCATGATTTGTCTGAAAAAGTGCAGCGGTTTGTCAACGTGTTGCAACCAGGCACTTACGTCCGCCCTCACCAACACCTGCGCCCGCCTGCGGTTAACGGTTTTGAGTTTTTTGTGGTGATTCAAGGAGAAGTCGGTATTGTTATTTTGAACGAAAACGGTCAAATCCTCCGATCGTTGCGAGTCAGCGCGGCTGGCCCGACTCGCGCTGTCGAACTGCCAGAGGGTACTATTCACACGTTAGTAGCTTTGACACAGGATACTGTGATTTTGGAGTTTAAGGAAGGGCCTTACGACGTGGGGGCGGATAAAGACTTTTTGGCAGGTTTTCCTGCTGAGGGAACTGCGGCGGCGCGAGAATTAGTCCTGATTTGGGAAGCGGAATTTAACAGTTGACAGTTGACAGTTGACAGTTGACAGTTGACTGTTAAAAATCTAAAATCTAAAATCTAAAATCTATTGACTGTTGACGGTTAAAAACCTAAAATCTAAAATCTAAAATCTAAAATCGATGGGCTGATTACTAATTACTGATGAATCTAATTGTCGTCATCCGATTGTATAAATCTGGGGCGGTGCGAATGATTTTTCTCAGAAGTTCATCCGTCACCCAAAAGACGAGGGGAAACGAAAATTTTTTGCTGAATTCGCTGCATAATAGGTTGGTAGAAACGAGCAATCGATCGATCGGCTCCACTGATTCCAAACCGAGGAGCATTAAAGCTGGAGGCTGTTCCCCGTCTATTTCTGCTGCGATTGTCGTGTAGAGAGTTGTCGCCGATTTGGGCAAAAACAGTTGTCGCGGTTTCACGGGACAATTTACTTGCAGTCGATCGACTATTTGCTGCCGCAAAGCCAGCGAGTTGCAGTTGACTAAAACGAAAGAAAAGTAACCTTGGGAAAGACGGAGAGTCCGAATTAAAGTTGAGAACGACCGCTCGTTATATTTAGCTGAGTCGTACTTAGCTGAGTCGTACTTAGCTGAGTCGTACTTAGCTGTATTTTCAGAGCTTTGCTCGATAAACATAAATTGCATATTTTTTATCTAGTTTTAGAGATTTTCTAGATTAAATGATGTTTCTAAAGAAAATGTGAAGATCGGAAATTTATTTTTTATTTAAAAACATTTCGGTAACTATACCACGGTTTTAAATTAATATCAATAGTCCGATCGAAATATTCCGAGCGATAGATTTGGCTTGAACCACTCAAAAAGAACCTGCGACGGCACAACACAAGTATAGCCACGGCAGAACGAAGAAGCATATTTGGCAATGGTTTCAGCAATTAATAACGTTCTAAATATTTGGCACAATTGCTAGATTAAATGTAATTTAAAATACCAAAAAATTACCTAAAATTCTCAGCCAGCGGCAAAGTAAACCAAAAACTTGCCCCAGCACCGGGAGTGCTAATTACCCCAATTTGGCCGCCGTGAGCACCAATAATTTGCCGACAAAGATATAGACCCAAACCCAAACCGACGGAGTGTCGGGATTCATAACCCCTAACGTAAAGGTCAAAAAGATGTTCGCACTGTTCCGGCAATATTCCCGCCCCGTCATCTTTCACGGTACAGTAAATCATCCTACTTCCGGGATTGGGGATTGGGGATTGGGAATTGGTAATGGGGGATTGTGGATTAGTAATCGGTAATTTGTCGATGTTTTGTTTTGCTGTGCTTTGATTTATAGTTAATTTTTCCGCCTTGATTACTTGAGCAGAAACAGTTAAATTCAGTCCCGGAAAATTGTGTTTCAAAGCATTAGCTATTAAATTAGAGAAGACGCGCCACAACTGAGTTTTGTCCGCATTCACGGCTGGCAAATCATCCGGTACTAAATTTTTAAAAGTAGCTTTACCCTCATTCATTAAAGGTTCCAAATCTGTCGCAGCCGCTTCAACTATCGCTTTCAAGTCAACCGATTCGCAGTGCAAAACCAAACCGCGCAATTCCCCGGCGTGAACTTCCAACAGCGAATTTATCAAGCGCAATTGCTGCTCGCTACCTTGAATCATCCGCTCCAAAATAGAACGGGGAATTGCGATCGAATCCCCGGTTTTCGTTTGCCAATTTTTCAGTACCATTAACATTCCCGCTACCGGGTTTCGCAAGTCGTGAGAAAGAGCGTGGATAAACAGCCGCAGCGATTCTTGTGCTTGTTTGCGCTGCGTGATATCCTCAATTAAACCCTCATAATAAAGCAGGGCGCCGCTGCTGTCCCGTACCGCCCGCGCCTTCTCGGAAATCCAGACAATACTGCCGTCACAGCGGTAAATTTTAGATTCAAAATCCGATACTGTGCCGCTTTCCTCGATCGATCGCAAAAACTCATTTCTGCGAGCCGGATCGACGTACAACTGCCGCTCAATATCAGTAAACTTTGCCGTCACTTCTTCCGGGGAATCGCAGCCGTAAATCCGCGCCAAAGCTGGATTTGCAGTAATATAACGACCATCGGGAGTGCTTTGAAAAATCCCCTCGCCCGCATTCTCAAAAATGCTGCGGTACTTCGCCTCCGCCACCTCCAACTGCTGGTAAGCAGATTCCAACTCACGCCTGGTACTAAACTCTTTCCGTTGCAGACATTCGTACCAATAAACCGACAAATCGCAAATCAAACAAAACCAAAACAAATATAAGTAAAACCCGGTCAACTTAAAAGCAGTATACTTAGCAAAACTTAGATTTAAAACCAAATTTATCCCGACGTGGCAAAACAAAACGCCGAGTTGAGAAATCAGGTGGAGGCGCCAGCGGACGGGCATCAGCGTAGCTTGGATGAGAAACGCTAAACTCCAGGTAAAAATTGGTAATTCCCCAGCTTGTGCGACAGCTAGCCCAATCTGTACAACCACCGTCAGCGACCACGAAAAACCCAAAAATAGCAAACCGGGATAGCGCTGTCCGAAGGAGGTTTTTTGCAACACAAAACAGGTCAACAAACCCAACTCTACAGCAGCGCTCGTGTACAAATAAACACTTTCAAACTCCTGGCGAGCGAAGAATCTTTCGCCCATAAAATAGACCGTTATGCTGAAAGCAAAAAAGATGGCAATTCCGACAGCAGGGCGCAGGCGATCTCGGAGGAAGCGATCGCGCCACACCTCGTAAACCGTTAACGCCTGAACAGATTTTGCCTTGCCCAAAGAGTTCATACCATTTTAGATTTTAGATTTTAGATTTTAGATTGAGAAAGATCGATCGTCCGAGTTGACAGCAGGTAGGGAAAACCAGAAAGTCGAACCACCGCCGGGAGTGCTTTCGACGCCAATGAAGCCGCCGTGAGCTTTGATAATTTGCTTGGACAGGTACAGTCCCAAACCCAGCCCTGTTAATTGTCGGCTATTAGGGTCGTGAACGTAAAGTTCAAACAGAGATTCCCGCTGTTTGGCGCTGATTCCCACTCCATTATCTGTTACAGTACAGCGAACCATTTTTACGGTGACACCCGGCAATTTGCTGCCGATATTGCCAATTTGGCCCTGATAGCGGGGCATTTTGCAACTGCCGTCGAGGTTGAATTTGGCCAGGGTTTCCTGATTTTTCTGGGTGGTCTCGCCCATCCTACTCAGATCGCCCGCAGCAGGTATCCGGTTAGCGATACAGCGGGCAATCTGAGTAGTTGGAGATGTTAAAGCCTGGGAATTTTCTTCATAACTTAGCGCTGTTTCAATTTCAATTACCTCGGCTTTAAAAGTTATATTGACTCCCGGAGGATTGTGTTTAATAGCATTAGTCAACAGATTTTCTAGCACCCGCTGCAAGTGTTGGCGATCGGCATTGACTTGTGGCAAATCCGCCGGAATTTCAAACGTCAAAGTTGCTTGATTTTTGGCCAGCATCGGTTCTAAATCGGCAACAATGGCTGAAGCTAAAGACGGCAAATGCAGCGGTACAGTATGGAGAACAATCCCTTTCACCTCGCTAGCGTGAGCGTCGAGCAGGGTATTAACCATCGTCAACTGGTGTTCGCTGGCCTGAACGATGCGCTGCAAAATCGATCGAGAAACCGGAACATCTTGTAGAGAGTCAGAGGGCGATTTGTTGAGCAAATTTTTCAGCAGTATTAACATTCCCATAACAGGAGTGCGGAGATTGTGAGAAACTGCGTGCAAAAATAGGTCTTTCAGGCGGTTGCTTTCTTGCAACTCGTGCATTTTTTGCTGTAGTTGGCGGGTGCGTTCCTCCACTTGAGATTCCAAGTTGGCATTGAGAGCTTTTACCTGCTGCAAAAGTTGGGCTTGCTGTAGGGCGATCGCCACTTGGGTAGCGAGTTTTTCCAACAAATCAATTTCAAATTCCTGCCACTGGCGGGGCCCGGAACACTGGTTGACGGCCAAGATCCCGAACAATTCATCCCCCAGGAAGATCGGCACATTTAACGTCGCTCTAATTTGATAATCGCTGTACAATTGGGCAATTGGAACGCTCTGTTGAACGCTAGCAGTATCGGAGATAGCTCGGACGCGGTTGTTAGCATAAAAAGTTTTCTGGTTTTCTAGCTGATTCTCGTCAGCGAGTACCCACCCCAAAAGAGAACGGCATTGGCCTCCCACAGACTCAGCCACAACCTTACCGTACACCGGGCTAGGAAGATTTACCCCGTCCGTGTCCACAATACCGATGAAAGCGCGGTCTGCCTTGAAAAATTGCCGGACTTCGGCAACAGTAGTGTTGAGAATTTCTTCGAGGTCGAGGGAGTTGCGAATTCGCAGGGCGATTTCTGAGAGCAAGCGATCGCGATCGGAGGACGCCCGCAAAGCGGTTTCCGCGCGGTGGCGTTCGGTAACGTCTTGGACTGTGGCGGCGATCGCCCCTGACTCAATTGCCGACTGTTCGCAGACAGTGCGTTCGGAGCCATCTGGCAGCACAATTCGGTAGTTAATGCAATAGGCTTGGCGTTCCAACATAGCTTGGCGCTGCGATCGCGCCACCAATTCTCTGTCTTCTGGATGTACAGCTTGCAAAAAAACGGATGGTGTCGGTTTGACAGTTCCAGGAGCAAAACCCAAGAGGCGGTAAAGTTCGTTTGACCACCGCAATTCGATATGGGATATATGATGTTCTGCGGATTCTTGGCAGTTGTAAGTTGCTGTGAGGGCGGCGCAATTTAAATCCCAATTTCCCAACTGAGCGATGCGCTGAGCGTTGGCTAAACTAGCTTCGCGATCGCGCAGCCGGGCCGCCGTGCGGCGCACCTCTACCAGCGCTTGCTGGCGTTCTGCTACGGCGGCGGCCAACATCAGAGCCACAAGGGCGATCGTACCGGTAAAAGCTTGTAAAAATAAAACCGCCTGTTTGAGATTATCGCTTTTGGCCAAAAACGGGCCGCCTCCCTGTACTGCTCCCCAAATCGCGATGTAAGAGACGATCGAATAAGCAAAAATCGCTCCTGCCGGTTGAAACCGCAGAGCGGCCCAAACTATCAGAGGAAAAGGCAGATACTCCAGCGGATACAGAGCGATCGCCGCTTGTGTTTTTGAGCAAAAAAACAGCCAGCTCACGCTCAGCAAGAGAGTCAGCCAGAGCGCGATTTCGGAATAATTAACAATTAAAAATAGAAGATTATAGCGGTTTGACTTTGCCGAAAATCTCCTGGGATAATTTGTAACTTGTGATGGGTAACTGTCCCAGTTAAAAAATGTTTTTAAACTTGAAATAATCCCAGGTTTTATCTCACATTTTACACCATTATCAAGGACAGGCAAGATGCCTGTTCCACAAGAAAATTCATCTCTTGTGGAACAGGCATCTTGCCTGTTCCTAAACAAGTAATTGAGAATAATGAAACATCTCAGTTTGAGTGGAAATTTAAAACTGTTAACCGCGTGGTTCAAAGTCAGCAGCACGGGCGTCACAATCAAAATTCCCATGCCGTCTCCCAGCCACGTAGTCCACCAGTTGCGAGAGAAATTGCTCCACTGAGCCCAACCAAAAATGCACGTACCCAAGTTGCCGAGGATAGAGCCGAGGAAAGTAGACCCGATGACAGCGCCCGCTACTAAAGCCAAAACATCTCGCAATCGATCGAGTTTAGTAGAAAATCCGCTCCAAGTCAGCAAAGCCTCTCCAGCCAGCGCTTGCAGGGTGACGCTAAAGGCCGATGTGGCAATGACAGCCGACGGTACACCGCCGGTAGAGTTTAACAGCACTGAACCGAGGACAATTCCCGGCCACATCCGTCGCCCTTGCAGTAGCAGTGCCGCTAGAGCAATACCGGCGGGCGGCCACACGGGGGAGGCTTCGGCTTTCACCAGTCCCAGCATCGACGCTGCGAGTTTTCCGGTAACAAAGTAGGCCAGCGCCAGGATGCCGGTGTACAGAAGCGTTCGAGTGCGGCGGTTGAGCAGTTTCATGTTTAGGTGCGATCGAATCCTCCATTCCTAGTTTTTAATTTAGGCGGCCGATCGGCGATCGAACTTCCTCCTGACGACTCACCTGACTGGGGGAGTGGGAAGTAGGGGAGAGGGGGAGAGAGGGAGAGTGGGAGAGGGGGAGAGTGGGAGAGTGGGAGAGTGGGAGAGTGGGAGAGTGGGAGCATTTTTTATCTTCCCTCTTCTGACTAATGACTAATGACTGATGACTGATGACTCATGACTTCTTAAAATCCAAAAGTCCGCTTACCATCCGGCTTAACAGTAAGCCAATTGGTCTTTGCCATTGCCAGTTGTTCGTCAGAAACTGTAGCGTTGGTAAGATTCGCCCCGCACAAATTTGCTCCCCGCAAATTCGCCTTAGTCAAATAAGCCCCCGTCAAGTCAGCACCTCGGAAATCCGCCCCTTCAAAATTGGCAGTGCTGCAATAAGCCTCAGTCAAATTAGCATCTCGCAAATTCGCCTGAATTAACCGGGCGTGACCCAAATTCGCCCCCGACAAATCCGCTGCTTGCAAATTTGCCTTCACCAACCTAGCCTGATAAAAATTACTTCCCGCTAACTGCAATTTTTGCAGTTGCAGGCCAGACAGTTCGCAGTCAGCAAAATCGCGCTTGCCTTTAAAATATGCCGCTCGCAAGCTGTTGGTGTCCCACTTAGGAGCAACTTTCGATACCTTTGACGCTGCTAAATTGCCGCTAGAATGTCCAACCGTTCCAAAAGTTCTGCCTGACTCAGCCAGAGTCCGGGAAACTCGGGGCTGCATCCCTGTGTTCCCAGATTGGCCGAAGGAAGTTCTACCAGCGCGAGTGTGGTTCGATCGTAAATCTTGATTAATTTTACTCCTCGGCGGTGACCACGAAGAACCCTCGTCATTAAATATTGTCGGTTCTTCAACAGTACGAGAAGAGCCGTTGAATTGAGTTGCCAAGCCATCGACAAGACTTGGGTCTTCAAATTCGCCAGAGAGAGCTCTGAGGACATCTGCTGCCGATTGGAAGCGGTGGCCAACCATCGGCTTCAGCATTTTTTCGAGAATCCGCGCAAAATATGCGCTTACCTGAACGTGGGGCTGCCAAACAATTTCGCCGGTTACTCCATCAAAATCTAAATCCTTGGGCGACTTTCCTGTCAACAAGTACAAGCAAGTCATCCCCACCGCGTAGATGTCGCTGGCAAATATCGGCCGCAGCGCCATTTGTTCCGGCGGAGCAAAACTAAATGTGCCGACTGAAAATTTCGTGTTGGCGCTTTGGTCGGCGGGGTCTAATAATATTGTTTGGCTAACTTGGTCTTTTACCGCTCCGAAATCAATCAGAACTAAGTGCCCGTCTTGAACTCGGCGAATAATATTTGCGGGTTTGATGTCTCGGTGAATTACTCCTTGGCTGTGGATATATTGCACTACTGGCAGAATTTCTAATAGAAAATTTTTAACATCCGATTCGTTGAAACGGCCTGAGTGCTTGACTTCTTGTTTCAAAGTCGAGCCTTTAACATACTCTTGAACTAAGTAAAATTGCTGTTCCGTTTCAAAATAGTCTAGCAGCCTCGGTACTTGCGGGTGGTCGCCCAGTTGACCCAGGGTTTTTGCCTCTCGCTTAAATAATTCCCGCGCCATTTCTAAAACTCGCGGCGACGAACTACTGGGTCGCAGTTGCTTGACTACACAACTCGGTTGACCGGGCAATGAGATGTCTTTTGCCAGAAATGTAGCTCCAAAACCTCCTTGTCCTAACGGTTCAATAACTCGGTAGCGAGCGCGCAGCAATAACCGCGCACCGCACGTCTGACACTGGAGAATAGAGTCAGCAGGGTTTTGAGGATGGGGACAGCCCGGATTTACGCAGTAGCTCATATTGATTGAGTTTGCCTATGTTGTTCTGATCTTGTCAGCGTCGCTCGACTGCACAAATAGCTGGTTCCTGCTTCTGGTAGACATACTAATCTATCAGTTTTCGGCAAACCGTGCCTTCGATCGCGAATTGGAATTGCACCTAAGTCTTTTAAGCCAATATCTTTTCCCTATTTTGATTATCTCGCTGGTTTGAGTGTTTTCGGTTGATTATCCTTGAAGATAGTTTAAAGACTTGCTAAAGTTGTGCTTTTTTGTGTAAAGTCTTTCTAAACTTAAGTGCTTTTTGCGTTGTTAGATGTATCTAGCATACCTCATTCTCTGAATAAGAATGCTACTCATCCCCCAGTAGCCATCGACCTTTGGGCAGATCCCTAGTTTTTGCTGATGTGTACCATAACAGTCTTGACAAAATTGAATTTGTATGCTATGAAAAGCTTTCCCGAATAAATTCTGGGACTCAAAAGTCGTAGCCCGTCGGCGCCGACTAATGACTAATAACTACAGAGCACTGACAACTAACTACTGACTAAATTATGCGTATTTCTCTAAAGTGGCTGCAGGAATTGGTGGATGTGGCGATATCGCCGGAAGAATTAGCCGAAACCCTGACAATGGCAGGCTTTGAAGTTGAAGAAATCGAAGACCGCCGGCCGTGGGCAAGCGGCGTAGTTTTGGGCAAAATCATCGCCTGCGAACAGCATCCGAATGCAGACAAATTGAGAGTTTGTCAAGTCGATGTCGGCTCTTCAGAAGCTTTGAATATTGTTTGCGGTGCACCCAACGCTAGGGCAGACATTTACGTGCCTGTCGCTGTTGTCGGAACTTATTTATCGACTATTGATTTAAAGATTAAACCTGCTAAATTGCGGGGCGTTCCTTCCGAAGGAATGATTTGCTCTCTGGCAGAATTGGGACTATCTAAAGAGTCAGCCGGCATTCACATTTTTGAGTTAGAAAATCCCGAATTGGGCAGCGATATTCGCCCACTTTTGGGTTTAGATGATGTGATTTTAGACTTGACAGCAACTGCCAACCGTGCTGACGCTTTGAGCATGGTGGGTGTAGCGCGGGAAGTGGCGGCGCTGACTGGCGCGAGTTTGAGAATTCCCGAAGCGAATGGTGTGGCGATTGAGGGCAAAGAAACTCCTGGTTTGGCAGTAGAAATATCCGAACCGCAAGGATGCCCGATTTACATCGGCACGGCAATTGAATGTGTGAAAATTGCTGCTTCTCCAGCTTGGTTGCAGCAGCGGTTGCAGGCGGCGGGAGTGCGGCCAATTAATAATGTGGTTGACGTGACTAATTACATTTTATTGGAATGGGGACAACCGCTGCACGCTTTCGATCGCGATCGCCTGCAATCTTTCACTGGTACTCAAGATATCAGCATCGGCGTCCGCTTTGCCAAAACAGGGGAATCCTTCAAAACCTTGGACGGACAAAACCGCAATTTGCAAGCACAAAATCTGTTAATTACTGCTAGCGACAAACCTGTTGCCTTAGCTGGGGTAATGGGTGGCGAAGATACGGAAGTTCACGAAGGAACGCAAAATTTAGTCCTGGAAGCAGCGATTTTTGACCAGGCAACGATTCGCCGTTCTGCGCGCGCTCAAGGCCTGCGGAGCGAGGCATCGATCCGCTACGAGCGGGGGGTGAATCAGGCGGCTTTGACGACGGCTTGCAACCGCGCTGTTGCCCTGATTTTGGAGTTGGCTGGAGGCACGGCGACGGTGCAGAAAACGGCGAGTTCGGGCGAGGATTTGAGTTTTTCGCGATCGCTCGAATTGCGTTTAGACCGAGTAAATCTGGTTTTGGGGCAGTTGAAAAGAGGACAAACGGGCGGTTCTAAATATCTGGAACCGGAAGAGGTGAAAAATATTCTCACAGCTTTGGGATGCGAAGTTGTTCCAACGGAAAAAGAACGGGTGTTTGCGATAACTGTTCCTCCTTACCGCTACCGCGATTTAGAAAGGGAAATCGATTTAATTGAAGAAGTTGCCAGACTCCACGGTTATGACAATTTCTGCGATACTTTGCCCAGCAAAACGGAACCAGGTTATTTGTCACCAGAATACGCGGCAATTCGGAATGTGCGATCGGCTTTTCGGGCGGCTGGTTTGACGGAGTTGATGCACTATTCTTTGGTGAAAACTGAGGGGGATAATCAGGTGGTGCTGGCGAATCCGCTGTTTGTGGAGTATTCAGCTTTGCGGACAGAAATGCTGTCGGGTTTGATTGATGCTTTTCAGTACAATTTGGAACAGGGAAATGGCGCACTAAACGGTTTTGAAGTCGGCCGCATTTTCTGGAAAGATGGGGATGCAATGAAGGAAGCCGATGCAGTGGCGGGGATTATCGGCGGCGATCCGACTGTGTGGAAATGGCAGCAAGGAGGGCGCGATCGACCTTTGACTTGGTTTGAAGCTAAGGGGGTTTTAGAAAGCGCGTTTCAGGAGTTGGGTTTGTCGGTGGAATATCAAAGCGATTCCTCGAATACACGCTTGCATCCGGGCCGCACGGCTGCGTTATCGTTAAACGGGAAACATTTAGGAGTTTTTGGACAGTTGCACCCACAATTGCAGCAAGAAAAGGATTTGCCTGAGCAGGTTTACGTGTTTCAATTAGATTTAGCCGTGCTGTTGGGTGAGTTAGGGCGATCGAGCAACTTAACTCGCAAATTCGCTGGTTATTCGAGTTTCCCCGCTTCTGACAGAGACATTGCATTTTTCGCACCGGTTGAAGTTCCGGTTGTAGATATGCAGAGTGCGATGAAAAAGGCTGCGGGTAGTTTGCTGGATTCGGTGGAATTGTTTGACGAATATCGAGGCGACAACGTGCCGGCGGGACAGCGGAGTTTGGCTTTTCGGTTAGTTTACCGCGCGGGCGATCGAACTTTGAGCGAAACCGATGTCGAACCGGCACAGCAAAAAGTTCGCGATGTTTTAGTTGAGAAATTCGGTGTCAGCCTAAGAAGCTAATTGTAGGGGCGGTGCTAAAAGTGCCGGCCCTCTCTCGACTTCTTACACGCAAACACTAAGAAACCGGGTTTCTTCCAAGATGTACCGCCATCAACCAAATATTAACAGAGAAACCCGGTTTCTGCGGCCAAGCGAGTCCTAAATTTGTTGAACAAGTTAATAACTTAACGGCCGCAACATCTCCCGCACAAAAAAAGAACAATCAGGAAACCGCAAAAGAGAAATACTATCACCATCCGCAAGAATCACCCGACTTTGATAACCATCCTGACTCGGTTCTCGAAAAACGTGGAGTTGCCGATTATTCACATCCAAAACCCAATAATCAGTAATTCCCGACTCAGCATAAATTTTCGCTTTAATTCCGCAATCCGTTCTCAGCGTAGTATCCGCAACTTCAATAATCAGATAAATTTCTGAAGGAATTGGATGGTGGTCTTCATAGTAAAGTGGATCTGGTATAACTACAGAAATATCCGGTTCAGGTTGCGAGTAATTATTCATCCGAACGGGGTCTTGCAGTCGCACAAAAATCTGTTCTCCTAAACGGTTATCCAGTAATACTTTCGTGCGCGCAATCGCCGCACCGTGTGCTGTTCCTTTCGCTGCCATCTTTACTATCTGTCCTGCTAGTAATTCTACCCGTTCATCCTCATCAAAAATACCAATTTCCGTCATCCGGTCATATTCATGAACAGTCAGCAGCCGAATATCTAATAAAGTCATAGTAACCTCCTTCTCTCTAACAAACCTCTCTCTTCTTCCCCTCTCTTCCTCAGCGACCTCTGCGCCCTCTGCGGTCAATTAATCTTAATCCTTAAAAATTTCGTTAAATCCTGTTACTCCTATTGTACAATAACTTTTAAACAAATTCATCTAAGGCTCAAAACCGTGACCAAATATGTAATGTGGGGAAGTTACTGCGAAGACGTTCTAGAAAAACGCGCTCCGTTTCGAGACGCTCATTTGGCTGGATTGGCTAAGCAGAAGGAATCGGGCGTGTTAAGTACGATCGGGCCAACAAAAGATTTAACAAAAGTTTTTGCAATTTACGAAGCGGAAGATGAGGCGGCCGTGCGACAATTGGTGGAATCCGATCCTTATTGGGTAAATGGGGTTTGGACTGAGTACGACGTGAAAGAGTGGATTCAAGCTTTTTGAAGGGGTTAACAGGGTGAACATCTTAAGATTGGATGACAGCGATTTAGTTCCAGTGGACTATGGCGATTTGCTGGACAAGATTTTAGAAACATTGCAGACTAAAAATCCGTTTAGCGTATCAGAAGACAGCCGCCGCTTGCTAATTGATATTGATGCCATTGCTGCCGATGTTTCCAACAAGCAAGTGCGGCAACCCTTGGGTTCTTTTGAACGCCAAGCAGATTCTGCCACTGTTAATTTTCCGCCGGAAATAGAAGAGCATTTTGGCAGTGAAATTAGGCAGATTCAACAGTGTTTGCGGCACCAACTAGAATTTAAACTTCCTCAAAATACCTCGATTGAAAGGTTTGTCGCTAATTTGATTAGTCCCTTAGACTCACCATCTTTTCGGGGAAGCGGCCAAGAGTTAGGCTTTAAATACGATTTTGGCACCCGCCACCCTTCTTTAGAAAAAGAAAGGCTAACTTTGGAAAGCCGAGGTACTGGAAGCCATGCAGCTTTAAAATTGCACAAATTGACCGTTACCGTCCGAAATACGGATATTTTTGAACAAGAACTCAAGCAGGGTTTACAAAATTATATCAATGAAAATGCCGAGACTAGCAGTGAGAAAGAAGACCTTAACCACCGTCTTGATGAGATGGTTAAAAATCCTGACTCGGATTTTCACAAATTAATCCGACTCGTAGACAAAGAAACTCTCGGCAAAATTCAAAAAGAAGCTAAAATAACCTACTTGGAATACCTGCTAGAACACATCCGCGCTAGCAGCAAAGATACTGTAGGCATCATCTATTTAGAAGACTTGATTCGCCGCATCAGATTGATAGAAGAATACATCAACGACCCAACTAAATCCGATGGCGAGTACGAAGTTAATTATGCTGGTTTTCGAGTTAATTATCGAGAGATATTTGCCCGATCCGAATTTTTAGATGCACTGCCAATTATTCCCATTGTATCAGGTTACTTGGGAGAAAGTACGGACAATTCTCGTAACGAGCGTAAGTTTATCTTTGGCCTCAAAATCAAATTTGATAACTCAGTTCAAGCGCGCGGTGGAAAAGATGTATTTGAGTATTATCTGAACCTGCTAAATCCCGACAGTGAAGAACATCAAGCAGAATTTGATGAGGATTATCATCCCGAAACCTTCGTCCGCAAACTGTTAAAAATAGCATTGCTCTACTATTTTGTGCTGGCTTCCCGCAATGACCCACTAGCACAAAATTACGACCCGGAATCTGAACTAAATCATCAGCCTAGAACCCTATTTGAACAAAGAGTCTTGCCCGTTTTGCAAGGTTCTAACGATGAGCAAAAAAAAGAGCTTTTTCGCAACTTTATTAAAGGGCTTAATCAGTTTAACATAAAACACAAAATTACGCATCTGAGAAGAATGCTAAAAGGCTTTCTGGATCGTCAAACAATTTTACCAACCCGCACAGAAACGCGACACGTAAACCTCAAAATAGGTCTGGTAGAAGATATTGACAATATTTTGACGAATGGTAAATTTTTTAATGACATTATGGAGCGAAATTACAAGCAAACGCTTCATTATATTACCGTCAAAGAACCTAGTGTCGATGAAAAATCTATTTGTCAGCTACCCGTCAATATCAGCATCGAAGATGTCCGGTATTTCCCAACTGATGAACGCCAAAATTTCAGCATGGAATATAATATCAAAGGTGTCGATGTTTTGCCTGTACTTTCTGCACCTAAAGCCCCTCGCTCTAGAGAAATCTACGAAAAACATTTTCAGACCAAATTAGTTGTGTTTCCCTATGACGATAGACGACTAGACTGCGGCGATAAAGGTTTACAACCTGCAGCAATTTTTGTGTATAAGTTTACCATGTTGCTGCTGTCCTATATCTGTCTGAGGATATTGCTCGAAAGTGCTGCGGACAACTTGTTTATTCCGATGGTGAGGCTCCACGAAGGCGACCACAATCACCCTTCGCCGTCAGAAGTGTTTATGGCTAACCTTTCTAAAACATTGTCTCATATTTTGAGTGAAAAACAACGCTCAACTTCTCAAGGATTTCGGATTAGAAAAACGCCCAATGGTTACACAATTCGTAACGGTTTGAGTTCCCTGTATTCAATCCTTCCTAAAAAGTTTCGATTCAATGATGTACAGCTAGCTCCTGAGTTGGATAAATTGGCAATTATTGTCGTTTCCAGCCGGGATAGTGATGCGAAAAGAAGCAATCAAAACCGCTTCCAAAGACAAGCCAGCTTAATCGGAGAAATTGTCGTAATCAATCGCCTAGATGACAGTACAATTCAAGTCGAAATGCGGAAAACTCTTTCCGAGAATTACAGTGTCAGCCGTCTTTATTCTGAGCCGTTAATCCTTGAAGATGCAATGAGTCAGCTTTATCAGCAAGGATATCGAAATTTCGCATATATTTCGCAAGCACCTTACATGAGTACGCTACATATTACCAAGACTGAGGAAGACGAGGAATTGTCTTTTATGTCAAAAAAATTGCTCCGAACTTTGAAGGGAGAGCGACGAGATATCAAAATTTATCCGATGTTTTTTGATAAATACTATGTCCGCAGTTTCCTAGGCGATAGGGAAAAATCTTTTTACATTCAGGATGCAATGGAGCTGGAAAGCTTGTTTGCAGATACCAGTCAGCAAGCTGTGATGTTTTTAAACTTGTTTAACGGAATTAAAGTCAAGGAGGAAAAGAACTTTTATAACGGTGTGATTTCCTACTCGACGCTGTTGCATATATACGAAGGTATTCTGGATGACCAAGACATTCACCAAGGGTTGATTTACGACGGTGCAATTAAAGATACTTTGCTACATTATTTAACAATCTTTCACTTTTATCGCTATGAAGCTCGCAAGAAAAATCTGAGTTTTAAACTTGATCCCTACGAGCAGATTATCGGTGATGAATCGGTGGGTGCTTTGTCTGTATTTAGTCATGCTGGCGGTAGTGCAGATTTTAATTCCCTGGCATTTTTGAATAAAGTAAGAGAAGTCTTGAATGTGGATGATGGAGGTATTAATCATGATTGGTGAAGATTTTGGGCGGCTGTTTGAGGTGGGATTTAATATTGGGATTCTGGCGTATATTCAGCGTGAAAATATAGCTCACAATTTCGGAGATTCCTACCGTCTCGATTTACAGAAACTAGAATTGCCAAAGATGATGGCGGAAATAACTAGGGAAGCTAATCTCCTCGGTAGTTTGGATGCTAAAATTGTTGAGAAGTGGAGTCTATTTTTTCTCCAAAAAGGCTTTATTGGTGGGTTGAATTTCTTCCGGGAGTACCTCACATCTACGGGCTGGACTTTAAGGTTATCGCAAATCTTGTATTTTCAGTGCAGTTTGAGTTGTACTAACAGTATTAGAACCCAGAATGACGATGAGACAGAAGTTTTTAAAGCGTTTAAGAAGGTATTATCTCAGTTTGAAACAGCGCAACCAAATTTCTCAGACGATGAGATTAACTCCTACATCCGCCGCTACAAGAAAAAAGGCGAGTTTTTGCAAGCTGATACCCTGATTTTGTTGCAAAATGGTAAGGATTTTAGAATTCTGTGCGTTGATTTGTCTGTGTTTACTCCTCCGTTGACTTCGGAAAAAGTCGATAATCTCAACGAAATAGAGGTGATGCGGAAGTCTTTGCTCAGAGAAATTAGCTATTTGCGATCGAAAAGTGTTTTTTCTAATCTGCGAATCGATACTAGCACTTTAGGTATTGACTTTTCGGAGGGTTTAAACCGCTATTTTACGGCTTTTAAGTATAAGGATAAGGAAAGCGCTAAGTTGATTCAGGCTGGTAGCTACGCTCACAGCTTCTACGGTTTTCTGCAAACGACTGGTATGATTCCTGATGGTGCTGAGGTGTTGTTGAATGTTGTCGGTTATAGCGATCGCACAATTAGCGCAATTTCCCTCCGCAGTGATAAAATTGACATCTTGGCGAATTGTGCCAAAATCTACCAGCAGGAAGCGAAAAATAAAGAGATTAACGATGCTCGCGGCGATGTTTTAGATACGATTCAACTCAACGCAGCTCGCAGTTTTCAAAATGGCAAAAAGTTTGTCAGCGATTTGTTGACGATTGGCAAAAGTTCTACACCTGTACGTAATACAGAGCGGATCGATAATTTTGTTAATTCCATAGATATTATATCAGATAAACTGGCCGATGATTTGCAAATCGATCGCGGATTACATCTGAGAAATGCTCACGCTCAATTGATTGTCAAAGCACTGCAATCTGATGAAACTTATATCTTTTTGACGGGGAATCCAGGAATTGGGAAAACAACTGCGATCGCAGATTTCCTCAAAACCCATATAACCGACGGTTTCTTGTTCTTTTACGTCAGTCCCCGCAAGCAAGTCAACTTAGATATCATCGATAAATTTCGAGACAAAAAGACTGGTTTGCTGTGCGACAATCGCTTATTTTGCATTAACTCAAGTTCCGATACTATAGACAGCAATTTTGGACAATGTACCGTCAACTACGTGGCAAATAATCATCACGAAAATTTTCAACAAAAAAGTGTCCACTTCATCAACAACAGGGCCGAAATGCAGCGGAAGGAATATCACCATCCGCAACTTCAAAGGAAGGGAGAAACAGTAATCAAACCTAGGATAGGCAAAAAGCATGGAGTGCTAAATAGCGTTTGTGAGGGAATATATTCGCTCATCAATCGTAAAACATCGAACAATATCGTGGCTACCGTTTCCATTCAGTCTTTAAAGGTGACAGAAACCGGAAAAAATACTCTCCAGCATTTAGAGAAAATATTTCAAGATGCTTACAACAAGGGGGAAAAAGCAGTCATTTCTCCTAAAATGCAAGAAATCTCCAGCCGCATCAAACACATTTTCATTATGATCGATGAAATTACTGGAGACGACGGCGGCGTTGAGTTTTTGCATGGAATTGGTAGGCTGCTTAACAAATATGACTTGCACAACCCAAAACACGGTTTTAATACTAAAATTATTGTAGCCGATGCTTCGATTGTTGACCCGGATGTGATTAAACAACACCTCGATGATACCTCGCCGGAACCGGATAAAATCTATTTCAAAAAGCTCCCAAAAACTTCTCAGGAAATCCCGCCTTTACAAGTTATTCCTTTTGAATTTAAACGCTTAGCTGCTAAACTTATCAATACGAATTCCTATCCGGCTAGCAGTTTAGAGATAACTTACAAGGTGTTTATAGAAGCTGTTAAGTTCACTGAAGCTATTTCTTTAAAACTAAATTATGATTTGGTAAAACGGGTACAGTCTCAAATAATTGAGGATATCAATCAGCGGTTAGCAATACCGGGAGTTGAACAAATTATCGTCTACATTCAGGATAAGCGAAGATTGGCGGAGTTGATTGATAAAATCCAAAATGAGCGAGAATTTAATCGCTATACCGATTATCTGGAAGTCCACGCGAATATCTCGGAAGAGGAGAAGGAGCAAATACAAAAGTGCAAAAATACAGCTAAAGTAATTTTTATGACTGCATCGGGAAGTCGCGGCTTATCTTTCCCGAAAACTAAGCATATTTTAGTAGATATTCCCCGCTTTCAGATTGAGAAAAATCTGATGGAAGTCATACAGGTGATTTATCGGGGACGCGGAGAATATGACAACGGTAAAACCCTTGATGGTGAAGATAAGGAATTGGTTTTTTATCTGTCTGATACAGCAGTTTATTACGCTGATGATGCGGAACTTTCTTTACAAGAAAGCAAGTTGAGTTTGTTGAATTTACTGCTAATTCTGAAGACTGCGGTGATGACGCGGATTGTGGGATATGGATATTTGGGTAGGGATAAGTTTTTGATGATTCCGATTGGCGGTAAGTCGGTTTCCGCAGTCGGGGATACTTTTAGCAGCAAAATGGCGGCTCTAATTAAGACATTAAAGAGCGAGAGCCAGCGAGGAAATATGTTGTTTAAGGAGGTTTATACGAGTCTGGAACAGCTTTTGAGTCGCGGGGATTATGTTTTGAAAAATTCTGATAATTCTCGTCAAAAGGGCGATTTTTATCTGGAAATGCGGGACGATTTTAATCGTAAGTTTTTGGAAAAGTGCAATCCTCTTGATGGTTTGTTGAGCTATGATAATTTAGAACTCGGTCATGTTTGCGGTAGTTTGTTGCTCGTACCTCTAGCTAAGCAAAATTTGGTAGAAACGTACCAGATGTCGCTTCATCGAGAAATTAAGGAATGTCTAGAGAAGAAGTTGTTGGAGAAAATGTATGGAATCAGGGATAGCGAGTCGTCCCCGGAGAATGTACGATCGGCAATTAGAGGAGGTGCGATCGAGCTTTTGCAATTTCTCAACGGCGATGTGGAGAAAACTCAGTATTTTGAAGAGCAGAGTCAGCAGTTCGATCGCTATTATGCCATACCGCTGTTTGCTTTTGTCAGCGGGGAGGAGATGCAGGAGTATTTTGCTGACAGCCAACTGGAAGAACCGGAAGATAGGCGGTTTCGGGATATTTTGTCGGCTTATGTGCGATCGATCTACCCTATAGACAGTGTAATGCCGATCGGACACAAGTATCGAGATTTCCCATTTATCGTGTTTAGAAGCTACAGTTTAGAGCAAAGTCGAGAAAAGATTTTTACAGATAAATATCTTTTAAGTTCCAACGAATTGAACGTGCTCAATTTAATTTTGTCGAAGCAGGTAAACTGAAAATTGTAGGTGCGTCAGACTATTTTAGATTTTAGATTTTAGATTTTAGATTGGGAATCAAGGATGACCGAAAGCATCAGGATACAAGCCCCCGGATTCATCCGTCCAGAAATAGAAAACCTGTATCCGATAAACACGCCCCCCAATTTATCCGTGGGGTCAAGGCTTCAATCTAAAATCTAAAATCTAAAATCTAAAATCGATTGACGCGCCATACTTACTACTTGCTAACTTCAAACGGCGTGTATTTCCCCCCCAAAGCTTCGACGATGGCGCGAGTATTAGCCGACATCATTTTCACATAAGAATCACCCTCGCTTCCGGGGGTCCCAATCGAATCGGAATAAAGTTGCTGCGCCGCCAATTTCACCCCCGCTTCCTCCGCCACTGTTCTAATCAATTGCGGGTTAATTGTAGTCTCAGCAAAAATAGCAGGAACTCCCGCAGCTTTCACCGATTCAACTAACTTTTGCACCGTTTGAGCGCTCGGCTGTTCCTCGGTACTAATCCCGATCAAACTGTTAGGACTTCCCAATCCGTAGGCGCGGCTGTAATATTGAAAAGCATCGTGACTTGTGACTAATTTGCGCTGATTTTCGGGAATAGTTTTAATCTGTTGTTCGATCCAACTATCCAAGCGTTTTAACTCTTCAGTAAGTTTCACAGCATTCTGCGTAAACTTCTCCCGATCTTCCGGCGACAGTTCGATTAGCGCATCCCGAATCGCTTCCACCATTTGAACTGCATTTTCCACATTTCCCCAAACGTGCGGATCGGGTACGGTATTGCCTTCTTTATTCAATAGCAAAGGCTTGACAACTTCCCCCACTGCTAATTTCCGTGCCTTAATTCCGGCGGCATTCATCATCCTAATTAATCCCGGCTCCAAATTGTAACCGTTATACAAAATTAAGTTAGCTTGTTCTAAAGCTTGAGAATCTTTTGGCACCGGTTCGTAAACGTGAGGATCGGTTCCCGGCTGCAAAATTCCTGTTAGCTGAATTTCGTCGCCCGCTACTCGATCGGTCAAATCCTCAATAATTGTGCTGGTAGCAACTACCTTCGGTTTAGCATCTGCCTCTGGAGAGAGGCGATCGCCCTGAGTTGAAGCACAACTAAATAAACCCACAGTCAAAATGCCGCAAGCAATAGTTCTAATCCACAATGCCTTGGGCTTGTCCAATGCAGGGCGGGCGGTTTCAATCCCCGACTCATCGCTAAACTCCCCTTTATCGGATTGCTTCACAATTGCCGTCGGTTTTAATTCACATTTTGCACTCTTCTCCACCAGAGGCAAGATGCCTGTTTCACAATTATTCAATATTCTTGTGGGGTGGGTCAATAGCCCGCCCCGATCGCGATCGTTGAGAATGGTGGAAGATATAAGTTTTAACTGACTTGAGATTTTCGCCGCCAAACCTATGGTTTCAGGGGTTTCGAGCTTGCACTGTCCCATTATCTACCTCTCCTGCGTTCCAGATTATTCCTATTTACCGATGATTTCATATTCTTTTCATTTTTACAGTAAACTTAATAAAAAGGAGATAGACTCACCCCAATGAATACCGCCGCCTTCCCCAACGAGAATCCTTGGTCTAAAATGGTTTGCCACCTCAAAGACACCGCTACCGACACTGAAATTATCGCTGTTAAGCACTTAGCAGTAAACTACCGCACGGTAGAGGCACTCAGAGATATCAATCTTTCCGTCAAACCGGGAAGGCTGACGGGTATTATTGGCCCCAACGGTGCCGGCAAAAGCACCCTAATCAAAGCAATGTTGGGCTTAATTCCCGCCGATCGCGGCACTGTTACCTGGGGCGAAGAAGCGATCGCCGATCGACTCGAAACAGTAGCCTACGTGCCCCAGCGATCGCAAATTGACTGGAACTATCCCGCCACCGTTTGGGATGTCGTGATGATGGGAAGAGTCAGAAAAGCCGGATGGTTTCGCCGCTTTTCGGCAGCTAGTCGCCGCACCGCTGCCGATGCCCTAGAAAGAGTAGGCATGACTGCTTACAAAGACAGACCGATCGGACAACTTTCCGGCGGACAGCAACAGCGAGTATTTCTAGCTAGAGCATTAGCCCAAGAAGCCGCTATTTTCTGCTTTGACGAGCCGTTTGTCGGCGTTGATCAAAAAACTCAAAATATCATTTTCGACATCTTCCACCAGCTAGCAAATGCCGGGAAAATCGTTTTAGTAGTTAACCATGACTTAGGCGAATCAATCACCAATTTTGATGATTTAATTTTGCTAAATACAGAACTGATTGCCGCTGGTTCCCGCCAAGAAGTGCTAACAAAAGAAAACCTTTACCGCGCCTACGGCGGACAAGTAATGTTTTTTGCCGGACAAGCCGCTTAATTAGCTAGCAGTCATTAATCTACGAGTTACGCTTTTGAACCCAGTTTCTTGGGTAATATTGGGTTTGGCAACGATCGATCTCCCCTTAAACCCGGTTGCTTTAGTTGTTAGTCATTAGTTAACTGTGATGTTATAATTTTATGCTACAAACCTTAATTGAGCCGTTGCAGTACGGATTCATGCAGCGATCGCTCATAATTGCCATTCTCGTCGGCATCGTCTGCGCGATCGTCGGCAGCTACCTAATGGTACAGCGGCTGGCCTTGCTCGGAGACGCCATCAGCCACTCGGTTTTGCCCGGATTGGCGATCGCATTTATCCTCGGAGCAAACATCTTTATCGGTGCGTTTATTGCGGGAGTTTTGAGTACAGTCATCATAGCTTGGATCAAAGCTCGATCGACAATCAAAGAAGACGCCGCAATGGGCATCGTATTTTCAGCCTTCTTCGCCCTGGGCATCACCCTAATTACGATCGTCCAAAAAGACAACAAAATCGACCTCAACCACTTTCTTTTCGGCAACATCCTGGGCGTTACCGCCCAAGATGCGATCGACACAGCCGTCATAGTCGCCGTAGTCTTATTAGTTGTAGTAGTCTTTTACAAAGAACTGCTATTTTACACATTCGATCCATTAGGCGCACAAGCCACTGGTTTGCCAGTAAACCTGCTCAACTTCGGACTGATGGTACTCATCGCCCTCACAATAGTTGCCAGCCTCAAAGCCGTTGGCGTAGTGCTAGTTTTGTCCCTATTAATTACACCTGCAAGTACCGCCTATCTCCTAGTTACTCGCCTGCACCAAGTAATGATTTTAGGCGCAATAATCGGAGTTATTTCCAGCATTAGCGGAATGTATCTCAGCTACTTTTATAACTTACCCTCTGGCCCCGCAATAGTTTTAGTTGCATCGGGATTATTTGTGCTATCATTGCTGTTCAGTCCCACTCAAGGAATCCTCACCCAGCCCCGCACAAACTCCGGCCAACTTCCTCCAATCTGGCGGGAATTAAAAAATTTAACCAAAGGCAGATAACAAATAACTTTGTAGTAACTCACATCTTGCACAATTCTCGCTTAACAGCCAAGATGCCTGTTCCACAATAAAATTCACTCTTTGTGGAACAGGCATCTTGCCTGTTCATAAAAAGCTTATTGAGAATGGTGCAACATCTCAGATACTCCCGAATCGGGCGATCGCAACTGCGAACAATTGCTCAAAAAAACTGTACAATAACAAAAGTTAAAATTTCACGCAAACAGATCTACTAAGTTAAAAAAAACATGACCGTCAAAGTAGGAGACACCGCACCCGATTTTACCTTACCCTCTCAAACTGGCACATCAGTCAGCCTCAAAGATTTTAAAGGTAAAAAAAACGTCATAGTCTACTTTTACCCCAAAGACGACACACCCGGATGCACGACTCAAGCTTGCGCTTTTCGAGATAGCTACGAAGTCTTCAAAGACGCAGGCGCAGAAGTCATAGGAATTAGCGAAGATTCGCAACAATCGCACCAGCAATTTTCTGCCAAATATCAGCTACCCTTTACACTGCTGAGCGATACTGGCAACAAAGTTCGGCAATTATACGGAGTTCCAGCTACACTGTGGATTATGCCCGGTAGAGTAACTTATGTCATTGACAAAGAAGGCATTGTCAAGCATATTTTTGACTCCATGTTAGACTTCAAAGCACACGTTGCAGAAGCACTCAAAACTTTGGAAACCATCAAAAGTTAGGTGGATTTGCTTAAATATATTGTTGGTAGTGAGGACGAAAGTCATCAGGGCTGTTTCTGGGCAACCACGGGGGGATTGCTACGGAAAACCAGGATTTTGTAGGGGCGGTGCGACCCCTACTCCCCGTGCCCGCCCCCAGCCACAGATGATTTCAGGGGAATTTCAGGCATCGGGGCAACCACGGGGGGTTTGCCCCTACAAGAAAATGAAACCGCCCTGCAAAAGTCCTCATCCCTCATTGTCTAAAAAAACAAGAAAAAACTAAATTCGTGACTGCGAACTAACAGTTTGTAGTGAGGAAGAAAGTTCTGAGACTAGAGATTTTCCCGTACCCAATTTTTAAAAGCTTGAATAGCGTGGGTTCTGCCAGCAACTTGACTCTGCTGAGTGTACTGATTCACCAGTTCGACAATAGGGATATTAGGGAAAGTGGGACTAACATCAGACTCAATATATTGTTCGGCTTGCAAAACGTTGATTTGTAGCCCTCGCCGTGCGTATCGCCAAAGTTCCGGCACTCCTAGAATTTGATAATTATCCAACTGCGTGCGAGAGGTGAGATCAATTTCTATAGCTAAGTCTGGGGGCGGATCAACACTCATATCGAGGCGATTTTTACCTATAACGGCTGCTTGATTTTGAATGTAAAAACAGCTATCCGGTTCGACAGCCTGACTCATGCGTTCATTTTTCAAGGTTGTCGAACCTAATGACTCAAATGCTATTTGTCGTGTTTCCAACAAAATTTTTACCATGTCGCCAATAATTTCTTTGGCTTTTTCATGTTCGGGCAGAGGAACCATAATTTCTAACCGTCCGTTACTATAGGAAAGTCGGGAAGCACGACGTTCTCCTAATTCCGCCAAAATACTTTCAAATTGTTGCCAGTTAACATCCTCAACCAGTAATTGCTGACCCGGTTGAATCTTTAATTGTCTTAACTCCAATAACATAATTGTTCATCCATTTTCTCTAGGAAATATCAGCAACGTCCTGACTACGAATCATTATCTTAAAAAACTAAGAAAGGACTAAAGTTCTTACTAAAAACTCGTGGTTCGTAGTAAGGACTTTAGTCCTTTTTTGCTAACGACTTGCAGCCATTAACAATTAGCACTTAGCAATTATCTAGCTTTTTGCAACACTCGATTTTTCAGATGTAGCGCTTTCGGCAGTTTTGCCATTTTTGCTATTACCGTTACCGTTGCTGTGCCGGGGTTGGATAACTCCATAGCCACCGTGAGTCTTGCGTTCGTAGAGTACGTTAATTTCGTCTGTTTCCGCATTACGGAACATATAGAAATCGTGATCGATAATCTGCAATTGTTCCAAAGCTTGTTGCACAGTCATTGGAGGCATAGCAAAATACTTAGTCCGTACCACCTCAGCAGGAAGTTCGGGAGTTCGATCGCCAATCAGATCCGCTACTACAGGATGTTCTTCAACTACCGTAACCGTTTTGGCACTACTCTGGATTTTGTTGTCGTGACGTTTTTCCTTGAATTTCCGCAGTTGACGAGCTATCTTGTCGGCAACCAAATCTATGCTGGCATACAGGCTTTCCGTGCTTTCTTCAGCCCGAATAACGCTGCCGTTAGCATAAATTGTCACCTCAGCAGTCTGCTTAGGATTGATCCTGGGGTTACGAGCCACCGATAGATGTATGTCCACTTCTGTCGTCAAAGTTTGAAAATGGCTAACTGCCTTTTCCACCTTTTGATTGACGTACTCGCGAATCGCATCGGTGATTTCTATATTTTTACCCTGGATAACAAGCTTCATAGAGCTCCCTCCCTTCTGTAACTTCGGTATATTTTATACAGTAGCACTATGTATTCTCGAAAACACTTATCTTCCAAATCTTTTATTATATGTTGACAATTCTTGATTTAAGCTGGGCCAATATTCCGTAAAAATACTATTGATTTTTTGCATGGTTTCTCCTCTAATCCATCAACCACTAAATGCACAACCCTGCTTGCTCCTCGATTGGGGACAAGTTCCCTACTCCCAAGCTTGGGAAATCCAGCAAAAACTCGTGCAAGAACGCCGCGACAAGCCTGATTTGCCAGATGTCCTGATTTTGCTGGAACATCCGCCGGTTTACACTTTGGGACTGGGAGCAAAGCTGGAATTTCTGAAATTTGACCCAAGCCAAACTGGGGCGGAACTTCACCGAGTTGAGCGGGGCGGCGAGGTGACTTACCACTGTCCGGGTCAATTGGTGGGCTATCCGATTTTAAATTTGCGCCGTCACCAGCCTGATTTGCACTGGTATTTGCGGCAGTTGGAGGAAGTGCTGCTGGGGGTGCTGGAAGTTTTGGGGTTGAAGGGTTCGCGGGTTCCCGGTATGACTGGGGTTTGGGTGGATGGGTGCAAGCTAGGTGCGATCGGCATTAAAGTCAGCCGCTGGATTACGATGCACGGTTTTGCTTTAAATGTTTGTCCCGATCTCGCAGGCTTTGGGCAAATTGTACCTTGCGGAATTCCCGATCGACCTGTTGGCAGTTTAGAGCAGTTTATCCCCGGAATTGAGGTTGATCGAGTGCGATCGATCCTTGTCGCTGAGTTTGCTCGCGTTTTTGCAGTGGAAATTGTGCGATTCCCTACGGGATAGCTTCGCTTCACGAATGTGTAGGGGGCGTCGCTGTCCACCTTACTCCTAACCGCAGTCGGTTTGTTAAGTGCGATCGGAATTTTCCTCCTCATACACCATTAAATCTCCCGGTTGGCAGTTTAGTGCTTTGCACAAAGCATCAAGAGTTGTTTCATCAATTCTTGTTAGCCGGCGGCGGGTTTTGATTTTAGAAACAGATGTTGGGTGCATCCCAACTCTAGCCGCCAATTCTTTATTGCTGATATTGCGATCGGCCATTACAACTGCCAATTTCCAACGGATCACTGCGGGTGCTCAACTACTAGCCAGGACTTTGCAAGGTGATGTTAGCATCCTGCAACCTTCACTAACACGTGTGTTGCCGTATCGGCAATATTTTTTGTCGTATCGCTTGACTTGCAGCAGCGAATGAACTATGCTGAGGATGTACAAACGGAAAAGCGATCGCCCCTTGGCCTCGAAAACTCAAGGGCGATCGCTCTCCGACTATTGTCTAGTTAAAACTTATGATATCACAGCCAAAGTCAGTTCCCGAACTCCTGCGCGAAGAAATTCCCGACGCACCCATCGGAAAGCAACCGATCCGATTGTTGATTTGCGGGATTCCCAAAGGAGTGGAAAGCATCATCAATTTACTTCACGTCTTGGGTTTTGCAGAAGTTGGGGAATGGAGTCCGCCTTTACCGTCGCCGATCGCAGGTGAAGTAATGCGGATTTTGACCCGTTACTGGAAAGAATAATTTTTCAGGGCGATCGCCTTTTCTTGAGTGAAGTGCGATCGCTCTTAAATTATCAAAAACATCAGGCTTAATTCTCTACCCAATCACTTAAAAACTCAACAGTAAGGATGCTAAATATCGAATCGAATTAACGCGGCGGTGTTTGCGAGACTTGGGGGTATTCTAGAGATAATTTTAACAGTCTGTACTTAGGAGCGCGAATTAATTAAATAACTTACAATTTTAATTGTTATTGTGGGATGGGCGTCCCGCCCGTCCTTTTTGGACGGGCGGGAC
>NZ_JAUBUC010000173.1:0-4781 GCF_036705285.1 Microcoleus sp. B4-C1
AATTAAATCTGGCGCGTGCTCGTCAGCAAATAGCCTAGCCCCACTGGTTTACTCTTTTGACAATTAATCCACCCTGCTTATTAAGGGGGGCTAGGGGGGATCAGATTCTATGCAGCCTCATAAAAAATTCGTATAATAACTAATGACTCTTGTACATTTCCATAATATCGCTGACAGCCATTCTTGAATTTGCTCCCAAAGTCAGCGGTGAGGTGTGTCCTCGCTGCAAGTGTTCGGCCGCCGCACAGCCGATCATTGCTGCGTTGTCTGTACAATATTTTAATGGCGGAAACAATACCCGCAAGTTGTGTTTGGCTGCTGCTGCTTGTAAGTGTTTTCGGAGTCCGCTGTTTGCTGCAACTCCCCCGCCGACTACAATAGTGGTAAGCCCGAAATTTACGGCACAGTCGATCGCTCTTTTTGTTAAACCCTTGGCTACTGTTTCCTGAAAGCTGGCCGCAATATCATTAATTGTAGAGGCAGGTAAGATGCCTTCCGCACCCACATTGTTATTTTGTTTCTTGAGTTTCTGTACTAATTGCAAAACAGCGGTTTTCAAGCCGCTAAAACTACTGTCGTAGGGATGATAGCCGCCACCAGGCAAGGAAATTCTGCCTTCTGGTAGAGGGTATGCTTGGGGATTGCCAAGGGCGGCCAATTTGTCAATCAGCGGCCCGCCGGGATATCCTAGCTGCAACAGTCTCGCAACTTTATCAAAAGCTTCGCCGGCGGCGTCATCGCGTGTTTGTCCTACTGTTTCATAAACGCCGCAATCTTTGACGTAAATAAAGCTAGTGTGTCCCCCGGAAACTAACAAACACAAAAACGGTGGCTGCAAGTCGGGTTCGGTAAGGTAAGAAGCGTAGATGTGCCCTTCGAGGTGGTGGACGCCTAAAAAAGGTTTTTGATGGACTATTGCCAAGCTTTTCGCCGCTGTCAGCCCGACTAACAATGCACCTACTAAACCGGGGGCACAAGTCGCTGCAATGCCGTCAATTTCTGACCAACTGAGGTTTGCTTCACCGAGACACTGGGCAATTACCTGATTGAGCATTTCTAGGTGACTCCGCGAAGCCACTTCCGGCACTACTCCGCCATACTGCTGGTGGATTTTAATTTGTGATGCTACAACATTGCTGCAAACTTGACGATTCTTAACAATTGCTGCTGCTGTTTCGTCACAACTTGTTTCGATCGCGAAAATGGTTGCCATTAACTGCTAATTTTATTTGATAGGTTAGTTATTGCTAGCTTAACTAATTCGGCGCAAGTCCCCCGCTCTACCTGTACTCAGGTTATTGTTAAGGGATTTTTGCCCGATCGACAGGTAAGACCATCATCGGATGCAATGAAGGAATATCCTCGCGGTATTGCTAGCTCAGCATTGACCTATGAGAACGGGAATCCCTCATTCTATTGGGCTTTGCCACATCAATGATGGATACTTTACACTGTCAACAAACACGGTAATCTGGATTCCAGATTGGCAAGTTGAAATGCTTGTACAAAAACTTATTGTTTTGTAACAAAAGGAAACAATTCCATGCGACGATTGTTTGCTGCAATTTTAGTGTTGAGTGTCTGGTTCAGTTTTGCTCCAGTTGCTTCGGCTTACAATTTAGTGCCGTGCAAGGACTCTCCCGAATTCAAGGAACTGGCTAAAAATGCACGTTCAACCAATGGCGACCCCGCATCTGCGAAAGCGCGGTTCGATCGCTATTCTCAAGCTATGTGCGGCCCGGAAGGATACCCGCACTTAATCGTAGACGGCAACTTGAGCAAAGCAGGGGACTTTTTGATTCCTAGCATACTGTTCTTGTATATGGCTGGTTGGATTGGTTGGGTAGGCCGTTCTTATCTGCAAGTTACCAAAAAATCAGCAACCCCAGAGGAAAAAGAGATTATTATCGACGTTCCTTTGGCAATCAAATGTATGCTGAGCGGCGTTTTATGGCCTCTGGCAGCTCTCACATCAATCACCAGCGGTGAAATGTTTGCGAAGGACGACGAAATTACTGTTTCCCCCCGCTAAAATTGGGAAATGGAGAAGAGCTAATAGCTAACAGTTAAGTAATTAACTAGAAATTAGCAATTAGCACGCTAGACCGATCGGCAATTACTAACTGTCTCGAATTTTCAGGAGCAGAATTCATGCAATACTTTGTCAAGTTTCTTTCGACCGCACCAGTATTGGCTATCCTTTGGCTATCTATTCAAGGCGCGGCTTTAATTGAATTCAACCGCTTTTTCCCCGACCTGCTTTTCCATCCGATGCCGTAAGATTTGAAGGAAATTAGGTTGCAAAACCTAGAAGGTAAAAGTTGAGAGTTTTGATTTTTGAATTATGAGTTACAGGCTAATTTAAAACTCAAATATCAAAACTCTCAAACCATACCAGTTCGGGCAAAACCAGCGCCGAGATGGGTAAAACCCAAGGATCTAAACTATTTAGTTATCAAATTAGTTCCCAATGGCTAATGACTAATGACTAATGACTAATGACTATTGACTATTGACTAATATTTTGAATCGATGAAGTCTTATCTCGCCGCAGCAATTCAAATGACTAGCTTGCCTGACCTGCAAAAAAATTTGGTTCAGGCAGAGGAATTAATCGACCTGGCAGTGCGTCGGGGTGCGGAGTTAGTTTCCTTACCAGAAAATTTCTCGTTCATGGGAGAAGAGGAGGAAAAAATTGCTTCTTCAGAGGCGATCGGACTCCAAAGCGAAAAATTCCTCAAAACGATGGCCCAACGGTTCCAGGTAACGATTCTGGGCGGCGGATTTCCCGTGCCGACGACCGGGGGGAAGGTATACAATACTTGTTTGCTGGTAGACCCAAACGGCACTGAACTGGCAAGGTACCAAAAAGTACATTTGTTCGATGTGGATGTTCCCGACGGCATTACTTACAGGGAATCGAACACTGTGAAAGCTGGTGAAGATTTGCCACCGGTTTATGTGTCGCCGGAGTTGGGGACGCTGGGACTTTCCGTGTGCTATGACGTGCGGTTCCCGGAAGTGTACAGGCACTTGTCGTACAAGGGGGCTGATATTTTGTTCGTGCCTGCGGCGTTTACTGCTTACACTGGCAAGGATCACTGGAAGGTTTTGTTGCAAGCTAGGGCGATCGAGAATACTTGTTATATGATTGCCCCGGCACAGACTGGACACCACTACGGCCGCCGTCAAACACACGGTCACGCGATGATTATAGACCCTTGGGGTGCCGTTTTGGCGGATGCTGGAGACGAACCGGGTGTGGCAATTGCAGAAATTAATCCCGATCGACTAGAACAAGTCCGCCGCCAAATGCCGTCGCTGCAACACCGGGTTTTTCTCTGAAGGAATTTTGAGACCAATTGGTCTCAAAATTTCAGTCCCAGTGGGCCGCCCGACCTTTCAAGTTTTTATTCGCTCAAGTAATTGTGTAGGTTCGTACACAAAAAAACTTAGATCATGTGGGTGCGATCGACAATAATAAGCGGGTGGGGGCGGATTTACGCCGATCTATGAGTAATATTGTCGATCGGAGGTGACTCTGGCCCCCACAGCTTAATATATTGTTTTTTCCCGCAGATGAACGGCCAATAACTCGCGATAAAATGTCTAAGGCAGGTTCAATGGGCGTGCACTTCTGCTAAAAGGCGAATTAGCGAAAGTAGAATTGCACGAAATGCGTCTTTTTGGAGAATTGACATCCACCCCGACCGTCGCGGACAGGGATTCCCAAACCTCACGATTTGAATTTCTGCTTCTTCGCAACTGCCTCCACCCTAAAAGAGATTTGGTCTTATGTTCGCTCCACAGACTAACCCCGCAAGCCCTGCGGTTTTTATGTGTCGAATACCAAACGGAATTCTTCTTCGTTTTGATTCTAGGGATGTTTACCATTGCCCTATCCTCTTGAACCGGTCTACCGATTTTGCTTCGCCGCCAGCACCTCGGGCTGAACTTCGCTCGTATAGGCTGTTTGATCCATCGTCTCGGGTGGGTCGTTGACCAATTATATTGTAATATAAAGCCGTCCTAAAAGGACGAGGTTTCTACCCAATTTTCTGATGAAACACACTCTTTCGGTTTTAGTTGAAGATGAAGCGGGTGTCCTCACTCGAATTGCTGGTTTGTTTGCCCGTCGGGGTTTTAATATTGAAAGTCTGGCCGTTGGCCCGGCGGAACAAGGGGGAGTGTCTCGGATTACGATGGTTGTACCGGGAGATGACCAAATTATCGAACAGTTGACAAAGCAACTGTACAAGTTGATTAACGTGCTTAAAGTTCAGGATATAACGGAAATTCCCTGTGTGGAACGGGAGTTGATGTTGCTGAAAGTTAATGCTGCTAGCGGGACGCGATCGGAGATCATTGAGTTAGCTCAAATTTTTAGAGCGCGAGTGGTGGATATTGGTGATGATACGCTGACATTGGAAGTTGTCGGAGATCCCGGTAAAATGGTGGCGATCGTCCAGGTGCTGAATAGATTTGGGATTAAGGAAATTGCTCGTACTGGGAAAATTGCCCTGACGCGCGAGTCGGGGGTAAATACTGAGTTTCTCAAGTCCTTGGAAGCGAAAGTTTAAGTCATTAGTCATTAGTCATTAGTCATTAGTCAGAAGGAATGTTTTAACTTTTAACTTTCGACTTCTTATTACCAACTACCAATTACCAATGGCTGATGACCAATGACTAACGACTCCTGACTAATTAGGAATGAGAATTAAATAACTTCCACAAGATTGTGGGATGGGCGTCCCGCCCGTCCTTTTTGGACGGGCGGGACG
>NZ_JAUBUC010000174.1:0-4731 GCF_036705285.1 Microcoleus sp. B4-C1
GTTGGTACATTGTTATGTAGGGTGCGGATCTGCTCATGTTTAATGAAACTTGCAGATTGACTGGTGGCGACGCACCTATGCTTACGACAAGATTGTGTGTACCGCATATACATGGAATATGCTGTAATTGCCCAAAACCCACAATCTCGTAAACCCGCCCCCGCGCCACCATCAATCCCAATCTACGTCTTTTAAGATATAGCCTTTCTCAAAAAAAGTGAGGTATGCCCTATGCCCATGAGTACCTCCTATGAGAACTCAAAAGGCTATACTTCAACCACTAGAATAAATCCCTCTTTCTTGCAGTTGCTGCATAAAAAACTCTTCCAAACTAGGCTTAGCCAAATTCATCCCAATTAACTGCCCTCCCGTACCGCTCAGACTAGAAATAAACTCCTTCGGATCGCCCTGCAAATGACCGTACCACAAATCATTATCAACTTCCATATCCGGTATCCATTTTTGCAGGATATTCAAGTGGCCTCCCCTACCTTCAACCCGGTAAGTTTCAGTATTACCCAAAAGTTCATCGATCGCACCCATGCAGATTAATTCACCCTTAGCCAAAATTGCCACTCGATCGCAAATCTTCTCCACATCCGACAATATATGTGAATTAAAAAAAATTGTTTTTCCTTGATTTTTCAGCGATAAAATTATCTCCCGCATCTGATAGCGTCCCATCGGATCTAAACCAGACATCGGCTCATCTAAAAATACCACATCTGGATTGTTAATCAAAGCTTGAGCCATGCCGATCCGTTGCAGCATTCCCTTAGAATACTGGCGCAACTGTTTTTTAATTGCCGCCGATTGAGATAGCCCAACTAAGTCTAGCAAATTGGGAATTCGCTGTCGCTGAATCGAGGTGGGAATTTGAAATAACCCCGCCGCAAATTGCAAGAATTCCCAGCCCGTGAGATAATCGTAAAAATAGGGATTTTCTGGCAAATAGCCGACTCGCTGCTTCACAGTGCGATCGCCCAAAGGCCTCCCCAACAGCAGCGCCCGGCCAGAAGTGGGCCGCACTATACCCAGCAAAGTTTTCAGCAGCGTAGTTTTCCCCGCTCCATTTTGCCCTAACAACCCAAAAGTTTCCCCCTCAGAGATAGTCAGAGTGCAATTTTTGAGCGATTCAATTTTTTCATTCATCCAGAAGCCAGTACGGTAGAACTTCCCCAGATTAAATGTTTCCACCACTGGGGTAGCTCTGGGCATCTCGGTGGGATTTGGCGCATCTATAAGAGGTTCCATTTTTGTCAGAGAAATAACTAGCACCTGATTATATTCTATTGCATAAGTTAAGTAATAATTGCTCTTTTTAATGTTAAACTAATATTAGCTGTAGTTAAAATTTTCTCAATATGGAACGTTCAAAACTTGTTGCTATTATCACTGGAGTGATTTCTATAGTTTTAGCAGTTGCCTACCTGCTCCTTGTTACCCTCCTTGACTTCCGAGGCGAAATGGTGCCCGCACCTCAAAGTCAGTTGCCAGTCTCCATGCCACTTCAGCAATTAGGCACTGTTAACCAGACTTTGCGAGTACATTAGTTATTGGTTATTAATCATTGCAATAACAACTAACAACCAACAACTGCTAACTGCCAACTAACTAATACACATGAATTGCTTTCATCATGTGATATGCAACCAGCAACTGCGTCAAAGCTAGCGGGTAACTTTGCAAAACTTCGCCAGTTGTGCCGATCAGTTTGCCAATTTCCGGGTTGCCTTGGGCGGAACAAAATCCCCGCAGGTGCGGCAACTCGCCGCACAACATCATTTCCAGTTCGTTTACTTGCTCGCTGGTAGCGTGGGAGTCTACTTCCAAAACGTCCACTGGTTTGCCCATATCCCGATCGAGTCCCAAGCGAATTGCAGGTTTAAAACTCTCGCTGCCTCGACCTAAAATTTCAGTAAAATCAGGGTGAGGAATTGTCGGCCTGAGCACTAAACGGACGCTCAAATTTGATTCATTTTCCGCTTCGGGCGGGTAAAAACTAACTACAACGTCGGCCGATTTGCGCTGAGGACGAATGAAGTCTTCAGAGTCTGGTTCCCGTTTTTTTATTTCTGCAAGCACCTGTTCTTCAGTATAACCGCGCTTCATGACATCGCGCTTAACTTTCCACTGAGTTCGCAACTCTTCGGGAGGAGCAAGATACACTTTTACGTCGTAAGAATCGCGGATTGTTCGGGTTGCGTAACCCAGCAAACCTTCAACTATGACAAATTTGCTGGGCTTGATGTATTCCGGCGGGTCAAATGTACCTGTCGTGTGGTTGTAGATGGGTTTGAGAATTGCTTGTCCGGTACGCAGCAGGCTGAGGTGCTGCTGCATGATATCGAGGTGATTGCAGTCGGGATGCAATGCTGTGATTCCGATTTCGGCCCGCTGCTTTCTGTCGTAGCGATGATAGTCGTCAGTGCAAATCACAGTGACATTTTCTGGCCCCAATACTTGGGCAATTCCCCGCGTCAGGGTGGTTTTGCCCGCTGCGCTGTCTCCGACAATACCGAGAATAATTGGTCGATCGCTCATTGTTTTTACCCGGACGCACAATAGCAAATTTTGTTGTCAATCTTCAATCTTATCAAAATTGTGTTCCATCCGATCGCTCGGTTTGACTTGCTCCCCCCGGAGTCTCCCCCATGTGTAAAATTATTGTAAAATTTCTTAATAAAATTCAACAAAGCATACTCAGGGAACATCTCATTGAACGATCGTAATTACCCAATTCTCAATTCCCTGTTTGCCCAATTCCCTGTTTTGCCCATTACCAGTCATCGTTTCGTTTGTTGCTGTAAGTTTCCCAATCGTCTTGTTGTGGTGGCTGATACAAAGGTTCTGCTTCCAATTCGGCTGACATTTCTAATTCAGGTTCCGATTCCTGCTGATAAATGTTCAGAGGTTCGACAACGCGGGCGATCGCATCTTTGACAAATGCTTTGACAAACTCGTCCTTCCTATTTAACTGAAACTGCCTTTGTACAACTTCGGCGATGCCACCATCGCCCCAATCTTGGTCATGGCGGAAATATTCAATAAAACTTTTACCAGCAATTCTAGTTAAATAAGCCGCACTAACTGCTTGAATTGCTTTGCCAAGTACAAACCCCGCTACGCTTAATTGCAGCGCCCTTGACACTACTTGAATTACCCCTTCAACTATTCCCAAACTTGCTAGGGTTTTTGCTAGAGACAATGCCAATTCTTTCGCGCGATCGATATTTAATTCGCAGCCGTAAATTTTGGCAATTTCTACTACCATTTGAGCGTTAACTGCTGCTGTCGCTAACAAATCCACAACAGGCAAAGGCGTTACGGCAATTACTCCGGCTCCGATCCACTGAAATCGCTCTACTGCCTTATCAGCTTGCCGCCTTCTTTGAGCATCAATTAACTTGCGCGCTTGGTCTCCTAAGTGCTGAGATTGCAGCAAAATATTGTCCGCAATTAAGTCTTCACCTTCGGCTCGCAAAATCGCAGCGACGCGCCGAATTAATGGCATAATATCCGGGTATGGCTGAAAAATTGTGCCGTCTTCTAGTACAACTTTTTGCGGATTGGCGCTAATTGCTACTACATCCATTGCTGATACAAAACCTTTGACTCGCTGCCGCAGTTGATCGAGAATTTCATCTCTGTCGGTGTCGGGATAAAGGTCAACTTTATTAAAAACCACGATCGACCTTTTGCCAATTTCCGCCAAAGTCCGCAGCGGTTCGTACTCGGATTTGCGTAAATCGCCGTCCAAAACAAATAAGATCAAATCTGCCCTCGCCGCCAACTGCCTCGCCAATTCCTCTCTGTAAGTTCCCGCAACTCCCGCTTCCAAGATGCCAGGGGTATCAGTAATTGCTAATTCTCGATCGATTCCTTTCAATTTCAGAGTGTAAGTTTCCCCAACTTCGGTAGTTCCCATCGGCGCGCCCACCTGTCCCGCCATCCGCCCCACCAGCGCATTCACAGCGGAAGTTTTGCCCGCAGAACCGGTGCCGAAAACAACTACTCGAACGCTGCCCCTCGCCATGCTAGCTTCAATTTCGCGGGCTCTCAACAGCAAAGCTTGCCGCGCTACTTCATCTTGAATGCGATCGACTTGTTGCCGAATTGCTTTAAGATTTTCCGAAGCAGCTTCACTTTTCACAACAGGAATCTTCGGAGTAATCGGCCGTTTTCCCTTAACTTTCTGGGGGCGTTGCAGCAGCCTAAAATAGTAAACCAGCGCAAAAATTAGGGTTCCCAAAAGTACAATTATCAGGAAAATCAGCAAATTAGCCAGCAGCGGAGAAGCAGACCACGCAACTTGACTGTAAAGCCCTGTTAAGGAACTCACCAGCCCAATAATCAGCCCCAGGGCGAGGCAGAAAGCAGCAATTAAGGTTAACAGGCGCGGCAAAGGCATGAGGGGAGTGGCAAATAAAAGGGTTATACTTTGATTTTTACATTACGCCGATCGTCATCAGTCATGGCAAATCTAAAATCTAAAATCTAAAATCTAAAATGGCCGAGCGCCCGATCGTACTGCGCGAACCCGCAAATCCCGATTCTGTCGCACTGCGGGCGCGATTTGCGGGGTTTTAGTGGTAGCGGGTGCAGATAAAGTGCGATCGCGCCCGCAGTCTGCAATTGTAGCTTGCACGAGAACTTAGGATCGCGAATTAAATAACTTACAATTTTAATTGTTATTGTGGGATGGGCGTCCCGCCCGTCCTTTTTGGACGG